>NZ_JADQBD010000032.1:0-32560 GCF_017808115.1 Chryseobacterium sp. RR2-3-20
CTACAAGCTAAATCGAAGATATTTTGGAGATAGCCTCTTTGAAAGGCTTATTATTGCTAACATTACAGGGTTATGATTAAAAACGGATAATCAAAAAATTTTTAGTTAGTGTTTGCAGCTACAAAAAATAAAAATCAAAAAAGCATCAATTAATATGGACAATATCTGGCAAGGAAGGCTGGATGGTGAAGAATTACTTTACCACAGAATTTTTCAGAGAGTAAAAGAAGAAAAAAATTACGATACCATTTCACCGAATGATTTCGTTTTACATGGGTTTGCAGTTGATGAAGGCGTTCGCAGAAATAAGGGAAGACAAGGTGCAAAAAATGCTCCTGATATTATACGTAGAAATATGTCTAACTTTCCTGTAGTTCGTCCCGATTTTTCTTTTCTGGATTTCGGAAATATTTATTGTGAAGACGGAAATCTTGAAAATACTCAAAACGAACTGGCGAAAAAAATTTCCAAAGTTCTGTTGAAAGGAGGTAAATCTTTGGTTTTAGGAGGTGGTCATGAAGTTACTTTCGGGCATTACCGTGGAGTAAAAACCGCTTTTCCTGAACAAAAAATAGGAATTATTAATTTCGATGCTCATTTTGATAACAGACAACCAGAAAATGGAGTAGGAGCAAGTTCGGGAACGGGATTCTGGCAAATTGCTCAGGAAGGAGAAATTCACTCTCTGCACATTGGAATTCAGAGAAATTCTAATACTTTGAAACTCTTTGATACTGCACACCAATTTGGGATGAAATATATTCTGGCAGATGAACTGTTCTTTGAAAATCTTCCTTCGGTGTATGAGAGAGTGAATGAACTTATTGATTCTGTGGATGTTCTTTATCTTACAATTTGCATGGATGTTTTCAATGCCTCTATGGCTCCGGGAGTTTCAGCATCGGCTTATAATGGTGTTTTTGCTGACTCAGCATTCATGCATTTGTATAAACATATTCTCAAAAACGAAAAACTTTCTGCACTAGATATTGCAGAAGTAAACCCAGAGTTTGATATTCAAGAACGTACAGCAAGACTGGCTGCCAGTTTAGCTAATGAATGGTTTATGATCTAATCTAACCAATATTATTCATAGAGATTATCATTAAAATATAGAATGGCGAGGAATAATATTTGTTGCTGAATGATCCCATAGATATCAGAACTTTTTTTCTGATTCTGTATGATTTTTAAAATTAACATGGAAAAATTAATAGAAAAAAAGCTTTTAAAAGCGGAACAAACTTTTCAGGAATGGAAAAAAGTTCCTTTTAAAGAAAAGCAAAAACTCATTGCCAAAGCTGCTGAAATTTTTAAATCGAAAACTGAAAATTTTGGTAAAATAATAACAGACGAGATGAATAAACCCATTTCTCAATCTATTGCAGAAGTGGAGAAATGTGCCTTAATGATGAACTATTATGCAGACGCAGAAAATACTTTAATACCCGAAAAAATTCAATCCGAATACAGTATTTCCGAAATTCATTTTGTGCCTAAAGGCGTAATCTTAGGTGTGATGCCCTGGAATTTCCCTTTCTGGCAGGTTTTAAGATTTGCTACACCTACAATTTTAGCAGGGAATACAGTAGTTCTGAAACATGCATCCATTTGCTTCGGAAGTGGTAATGCGATTGAAAAAGTTTTCCTTGAAGCTGGTTTTCCGGAAGGTGTGTTTCAAAATTTGGAAATCGGGCATAAAGAAGTTGAGGAAGTTTTAGAACATAGTATCATAAAAGGTGTAAGTCTCACCGGGAGTGGAAAAGCAGGTGCAGAAGTAGCCGCAACCGCCGGAAAGAATATCAAAAAATCTCTACTTGAATTGGGTGGAAGTGATGCATTTATCGTTTTGGATGATGCCGATTTAGACGAAGCTGCAAAAGTAGGTGCTTTGGCAAGACTTCAGAATTGTGGGCAAACCTGTGTTGCTGCAAAAAGATTTATTGTTCAAAAAAATATTGAGTTCGATTTTCTGCCAAAATTTATTTTAGAATATAAAAAATATATTCCGTCTGATCCTCATTTGAAAGAGACCAAACTGAGCGGAATGGCAAGACCTGATTTGGCAGATGATTTGGAAAAACAATATCAGAAAGCTTTGGATAATGGTGCAGAAGTGATTATTCCTTTGGAAAGAATTTCTGAGAACGAGTTTAATCCCGGATTAATCCGAGTTGCAGAAGGCAATCCTATTTTGCTTGAAGAATTATTTGGTCCATTAGGAATGGTAATGATTGCAGAAGATGATAAAGAAGCTTTAAAAATAGCCAATGATATCCCTTTTGGTCTGTCTAATTCAGTTTGGACGTCTGATAAAGACCGTCAACAGTATTTTATCGAAAACTTAGAATCCGGAACGGTTAATATTAATAGAATGACAAGCTCAGATCCTCGTTTTCCGTTTGGAGGAACCAAATCTTCAGGTTATGGAACAGAACTTTCTCTGCACGCTTTAAAAGAATTTGTAACAATTAAAACGGTTTTAGGAAAGTAAACAAAAACAAAAGCCTCCCGAAAAAATTAATTTTCGGGAGGTTTTTTTTATAGTAAAGACAATAATTAAATTGTAGTTAATCTCAATGTATTTGTTTTTCCACCTTCATAAGACGGAGTTGCATTGATGTTGATAACGAAATCTCCGGTTTCTATATAACCATGGTTATGCGTCAACATATTTACCTGAATAATGGTTTCGTCAGTAGGTTTATTCATGTCATAATAATAAGCACGAACTCCCCAAAGTAAATTCAGCATTGTAATAACTCTCTTGTTTCCACTGAACACAATAATGTGGGAATTAGGTCTGTGAGCTGATAATTGAAAGGCTGTATAACCCGAACTTGTTAATGTTACAATAGCTGCAACGTTGGTACTTTTTGCAATTCTTACGGCAGCAAGACAAACCCTGTTGGTAATGAAACGTTCATCAATACAATTGAAATCTTTTTCAATAGGTTCGTTTTTGTGTTGATAGAAATTAGTCATTTCTATATTTTTCACAATTTTCGCCATGTTTTCCACCACCTGAATTGGGTATCTACCTACAGAAGTTTCTCCTGAAAGCATCACTGCATCTGCACCGTCTAATACAGAATTAGCAACGTCATTTACTTCTGCTCTTGTAGGCGTTAAACTGTTAATCATTGTTTCCATCATTTGGGTTGCAATGATTACCGGTTTTGAGTAAAATCTTGCTCTTTCAACCAGGTTTTTCTGAATGGCAGGAACTTCTTCCATAGGAACTTCCACTCCTAAATCACCTCTTGCAACCATTAATCCATCACATTCTAACAAGATTTCTTCGATATTTTTTACACCTTCCGGTTTTTCAATCTTAGCGATGATAGGAGTTTTAATGGTACCGTTCGGATGTTTAGAAATTAATTCTTTCAAATCTATAATATCCTGTGCATGACGAACGAAAGAAAGAGCAATCCAATCCACTTCCATATCAAGCATAAAGTTGGCATCCTGAATGTCTTTTTCGGTTAATGCAGGAAGAGAAACATTGGTATTCGGAAGGTTAACCCCTTTTTTAGAGCTTAATGGTCCTCCCTGAATTGTTTTAGCTTTAACAGTATCAATTTTATTGGTTTCTAAAACTTCCAAAACAAGCTTGCCGTCATCAATCAAGATTCTCTCTCCGACATTTACGTCTTGAGGAAACTGCTGATAAGTCATATAAACTTTTGTAGAATCGCCTTCTATTTTTTCGTTGGTAAATGTAAGAACATCACCAGGATTCAGGTAAGAACCTTCTTTTACAACTCCAACTCTCAGTTTAGGCCCCTGTAAATCTCCTAAAATTCCTACAGAATAACCGTATTCTTTATTTAACTCTCTTATTATTTCAATATTTGAGCGAACTAAGTCGTAGTCTGCATGCGAAAAATTTATTCTGAAAATGTCAACACCCGCTCTCATTAATCCCAACATCACTTCTTTCGAAGATGAAGCAGGGCCCAGTGTTGCAATAATTTTAGTCTTCTTTAAATACTTATTCATAATACTGTATTATTTGATAAAGTTCTTCTTCAGAACCTATTATGTAATCTTGGATAGGAAACACAAGATTTTCAGCCAGCAAAATTACGGAAAAATCAGGAAATTGTTCCGAACTATGCAGAATATATTCTACATCTGGATGATTATTTAATAAAAATTTAATGTTTTCTTCTTCTGAGAAGAGTTCAGTCTGCAGTTTTTTTTGCTTACTTTCTGATGATTTGTTTGCAATAAAAGTGAAGCAGGTTTTGGTGTATTTATGATATGCTTCATATCTGGGAAATGAAAAATCATAATATTTACCATTGTAAATAAGATCTTCTATTCTTGAAAATTTTAAATCGTTAAAATGATTTATCTTAAAAAAAAACTCATGATCCGGAATATGTTTTACCAATCTTACCAAGCCTATGGTAATATCTTCAAAATCCGTTTCGTCAAAATCATAAAGTTTTTGAATTTCCAAGTATATTTTCTTTTTTATTTAAAATATAAAATGCCCTTTGTGCTGCTTTTTCTTCTGCCTTTTTCTTTGAAGTCTCTGTTGCATTAGAAATTTTTTCATTTCCAAGCCATACGTGACAGCGAAAAACAATAGATTTGTTCACCTGAATTTCTTCGCAGGTTTCATATTTTATATTCAGTTTTTTCTTCTGGCTCCACTCTAGCAAAAGACCTTTATAACTTACAATTTTGTTTTCAAGCTTATTAATTTCTGTTGGGGTAAGCAACTTTTCTAAAACGATTTTTTTGCACGTTTCGTATTGCAAGTCCAGATAAATTGCACCGATAAGTGCTTCAAACAAATTGCCCGAAATATTTTCGCCTAAAGCAGCAGAATGGTTGTTTTTTTGTAAAAGGCTTGTAAGCTTTAAGTCTTCACCCAGTTTATTGAGATTCTTCCTATTTACAATCTTAGATTTCATTTGTGTCATATATCCCTCATTAGCTTTAGGATAAGTATGAAACAAATGGCAAGAAATAATTGTACCCAAAACAGAATCTCCTAAAAATTCCAGTCTTTCGTAATTGCTATCCTGGTTTTTAGAAGAACTTTTTGTAGAAAAAGCTTCTCTGTAGAAGTTAATATTCTGAATGTCAGTACCTAAAATTTTATTTAGCTCTGTACTTAGAAAATAATCTCTTTCAGTAAGTGTTCTTTTTCTTTGTTTGAGGAGGAATTTAGAAAAGTATTTCTGTAACTCCATTCAGTAATATTTAGATTTTCTTAAATAGAACACAGGCATTGTGTCCACCAAATCCAAAAGTATTACTCATGGCAACTTTTACATCTTTTTTTACAGCTTCATTAAACGTGAAATTCAGTCTGCTGTCGATGTTTTCATCATCAGTAAAATGGTTGATTGTAGGAGGAACGATACCATGAATAATTGTTCCCAAAGCAGCAATTGCTTCAATAACTCCGGCTGCACCTAAAAGGTGTCCTGTCATTGATTTCGTAGAATTAATCTGAATATCGTAGGCATGTTCACCCAATAATCTTGAAATTGCATTAGATTCTGCAATATCTCCTAATGGAGTAGATGTACCATGCATATTGATATGGTCTACTTCATCAGCAGTAAGTCCTGCATCTTCTAGACAATTTTTCATTACCAGATAAGCTCCCAAACCTTCAGGATGTGGTGCTGTCATGTGATGTGCATCTGCACTCATACCACCACCCAATAATTCTGCATAAATTGTTGCTCCACGCTTCACAGCGTGTTCATACTCTTCAAGAACGATGCAACCTGCGCCTTCGCCTAAAACAAATCCGTCTCTGTCTTTGTCGAAAGGTCGAGATGCCGTTGTAGGGTCATCATTTCTTGTAGAAAGTGCCATCATAGCATTAAAACCTCCGACTCCGCTCGCTGTAACCGCTGCTTCAGAACCTCCGCAAACTATTACGTCGGCTTTTCCGAGCTGAATAAGCATTTTAGAATCAATAAGAGCGTTCGCAGATGATGCACAAGCTGAAACCGTAGTATAATTGGGGCCATGGAAACCATATTCTATAGAAATATGTCCCGGGGTAATGTCCGCAATCATTTTAGGAATAAAAAAAGGATTGAATCTTGGAATATCGGTGTTTGCCCAACCCAAAACTTCCGTTTCGAATGTTTCTAAACCTCCGATTCCAGATCCCCAAATTACGCCGACTCTGTTTTTATCAACATTGTCTTCTATAATTTTTGAATGACTTACTGCTTCTCTCGCAGCAACCAATCCTAACTGCGTATTTCTATCCATTTTTTTAGCTTCTTTCTTGTCGAAATAGTCTAAAGGATTGAAGTTTTTCACTTCACACGCAAATCGGGTTTTGAAATTTGTGGCATCAAAAAGAGTAATAGGAGCGGCTCCGCTCTTGCCTTTTACAAGACTTTCCCAGTATTCACTCGCATTGTTACCTACAGGTGTTATTGCGCCAAAACCAGTTACAACTACTCTTTTTAATTCCATAAATTTTTAAAATTTTCCTTTGTTGAAGAATATTATTTATTTACTACTTCTTCTATATAAGCGATAGCGTGTCCTACAGTAGTAATTTTTTCAGCTTGGTCATCAGGAATCTGAATATTAAATTCTTTTTCGAATTCCATGATTAGCTCAACTGTATCTAGTGAGTCTGCTCCTAAATCATTTGTGAAGCTAGCCTCAGGAGTTACTTCTGTTTCTTCAACGTCAAGCTTATCAGCGATGATAGCTTTTACTCTTGATGCAATGTCTGACATAGTAAATTATTTTTTTTAATTGTTAGATGCTGCAAATATATAAAATTCTTTATGATAAATCGTTTTTTTAAACTTTTTTATAGAATTGTATAATATAATTTTGCGTGCTTTGAGATACTCTTTTAGTTATCAATTATTTATGTGTTAATTCTTTTTGTTTTATAGAATTATTATTCTGTAAAGATGTTTTTAAACTTATATTATTACCTTATTTTGATTTATTTTAAACTATAGTTTCTTGATATCTGTTGATGTTTTTAAATATATATTTGCTTCCTGTTTTCAAAGATAAATATAGAAGTAAACATGTCGAGTTTTCCTCAGAGATTGATTCCGATGACGGATTTTGTAATAGAATATTATTCAAATGAAGGTTTTGCCGATCTTCATACGCTTAATCTGTTGAATAATTACGCTCAATTTCTGAGAATGCCGCTTAGTTTAGATATGTTTTTACCGGTAGATTCGAAAGGTAATATTCTCAAGGAACCAAAGAATTATGTCACTTGGAAATCTTTAAAGCATAATAGTGAAATTACTGAAATAGATTCGGGAAATGTTTTTTTTGATGAAAACAGAGTGTTTCAAAAAGCAGAATCTAAAATTTTATTTGATGGTTTCATAAGTGCTTATAATGGATTTTCTGTTGCCAGATTGGTAGCGTCTTATAATCCTTCTATAGAGCTTTCGTTTAATAAAAATGATTTGGCATTTCAAAAATATACTGATGTTGAATCACTTATTTCTTTACATGAAATATATTTGAGTCCGTATGCAATGAAACGTATTGGTTTTTAATTATTCAGGCTTTTAAAATCAAAATTTCACTAATTTATTTTAGTGAAATTTATTCTTTAAAAAATTTATGATATGGCGGATTGATTGGAGTTTGTAACGAAAAGTTTCCGTTGAATTAATTTCGCAATTCGTTCAATTATATCCATAAAACAAAAAAACTCACAAAAAATGTGAGTTTTGAAAGTGAGCGCGAAAGGATTCGAACCTTTGACCGTCTGCTTAGAAGGCAGATGCTCTATCCAGCTGAGCTACGCACCCATTTGTAATTTTGAAAAAATTATCGAAAACTGTCGGGGCGGCAGGATTCGAACCTGCGACCTCCTGGTCCCAAACCAGGCGCGATGACCGGACTACGCTACGCCCCGAGTAAATAAAATGCGGAGGGTAAGGGATTCGAACCCTTGCGACACTTTCGCGTCGACAGTTTAGCAAACTGCTCCGTTAACCACTCCGGCAACCCTCCTTTTTATTTATATTGTAAAGATCTTTGTTCTGTTATTGCGAGTGCAAATATAGAACAGATTTCTTTATCTACCAAATAAAAGACAAGAAAAAATTGTGTATTTTTACGCTAATAAACAATTGAAAAAATAGACAGATGCGTAAATCGTTATATATCATCGGCTTAAGTGTTCTGGTGTTTTCCTGTACTTCACAGAAAAATATCAAGAAAAACTCTTATCGTCCTAAAACTGCAGTTTCGCAAGCAAAACCTGTGAATGTTGCAGCGGTTGAAAAGCAGAAACCTCATGTTATAAAAGATCATGGTGTAGAATTCTTTACAACTAATATTGCAGATATTACCAAAAACGACAATACTGCAAGTTATGGTTCTATTGTATCTGCAAAACCCGCAGGATTCAAAGTGGTGAAGACTTACTTTCCTGCAATTGCCCAGAACTTCAGACAAAAATATTTAATTCTTCATTATACCGTTTTGCCGGACGATAAATCTGTAGAAGTGCTTACAAAACAAAATGTGAGTGCGCATTATCTGGTTAATAATTTAGGTGATAACGAAATTTATCAGCTTGTTGATGAAAATAAACGTTCTTATCATGCTGGTGTTAGTGCGTGGAGAGCTGACAAGAATCTAAACGATACTTCAATCGGAATAGAAATAGTAAATCCGGGATACAAGTCGGATGCAACCGGGAAAAAAATATTTCAGCCTTTTACTGATGAGCAGATTAAAAAAGTTGCAGCTTTAGCGAAAGATATTGTGATGAGATATAATATTCCTCCTACCAATGTTTTGGCTCATTCGGATATTGCACCTACAAGAAAGCAAGATCCAGGACCGCTTTTTCCGTGGAAAAGATTATATGATGAATACCAGATAGGAATGTGGTTTGATGAAGCTGTAAAACAAACTTTTATAATGAATGCAGAAACTGAAGTTTCTACAAAATATAACGAACCGTCATTTGTATTTGTTGTGCAGACTGCATTACAGAAATTTGGATACGATCTTTTTCCAAACGGGAAATGGGATGATGCTACCAAAAGAACAATTGAGGCTTTTCAGTATCATTTCAGACCACAAAACTATGATGGCGTTATCGATGCTGAAACCTGGGCTATTCTACAGGCTTTAAACCAAAAATATCCGGTAAAATAAATTCAGGAAACAACTAATGTAAACGAATCATTTTTTTTGCTCCCATTTCTTAAATTTCAATAGCTTTTTATTGCTAAATTGGTGCGCTTAAATTGATATTATAGAACCGTTACATTAATTTTTAAATTATGGAAAATTTCAGAAAGGAAAGTGATCTTTTAGGAGAACTTAATGTGCCTTTAAACGCTTATTTTGGAGTTCAGACTCAAAGAGCAATAGATAATTTTAAAATATCGGGACAGCTTTTATCTTCATATCCTGAATTTATTAAAGGTTTGGCGTTTGTGAAAAAAGCAGCGGCTAAAACCAATTATGAATTAGGGCTTTTGGATGAAAACTTATATTTGAAAATCTCAGAAACATGTGATGAACTTATTGGAGGTTTGTTTCACAGCGAATTTCCTGTTGATATGATTCAGGGAGGTGCGGGAACTTCAATAAACATGAATGCAAATGAAGTGATTGCCAATCGTGTTCTGGAAAAATTAGGAAAAAATAAAGGTGAATACGAATTTTGTTCACCAAATGACCATATCAATCTTTCTCAGTCGACCAATGATGCCTATCCTACGGCAATTAAAATGGGTTTACTGCAAATGAATGATGTTTTGGTAGAAAAACTCAAGCAGATTGTAGAAGCATTTCGCGAAAAGGGAAGAGAATTCCACGATGTGATTAAAATGGGAAGAACCCAGCTTCAGGATGCTGTTCCAATGACGATGGGACAAGAGTTTGAAGCTTTTGCTGCTACTTTGGAAGAAGATATTTCTAAATTGAATAATAATGCCAACCTTTTTGTAGAGGTAAATATGGGAGCGACCGCCATTGGTACAGGGATTAATGCGCCAATTGGTTATGCAAAACTTTGTGCAAAAAATCTGTCAGAAATTACAGGATACCCTATCGTTTCTGCACCGGATTTAGTGGAAGCTACTCCAGATACAGGTTCGTATGTGATTTATTCATCAGCTATGAAACGTCTGGCTGTAAAATTGTCTAAAATTTGTAATGATTTAAGACTTCTGGCTTCCGGACCGAGAGCTGGATTGTCTGAAATTAATCTTCCACCAATGCAACCGGGCTCTTCAATTATGCCGGGGAAAGTAAATCCGGTCATTCCTGAAGTTGTCAATCAGGTGTGTTTTAAAGTTATAGGGAATGATTTAACGGTAACTTTTGCAGCAGAAGCAGGACAGCTTCAGTTAAATGTAATGGAGCCAGTTCTTTCTCATGCAATTATGGAAAATATTCATTTTCTGTGTAATGCTCTCGATACTCTTCGCGAAAAATGTGTTGTGGGTATCACTGCCAACAAAGAAATTTGTCTCAATATGGTAAAGCACAGCATAGGAATTGTCACTGCTTTGAATCCTTATATAGGCTATAAACAATCTACCAAAATTGCTAAAGAAGCATTAGAAACAGGAAAAAGTGTTTATAACTTGGTTCTTGAACATGGATTGCTTTCTCAGGAGAAATTAGATGAAATTCTGGATCCAAAAAATATGCTTACGCCGCATAATAAATAAATTTTAACAGTAATTAATCGGTGATGAACTAAGTAAATTCATCGCTGGTTAATTATTTCATTTTACATGTTTTTATTTTGAAATTTCTCATCATTATTCCTGCTCACAACGAAGAAAAAAATCTTCCTTTTACTCTGGATTCTCTGCAGCAGCAAAGTTTTAAAGATTTTACGGTCGTAGTGGTTAATGATGGATCGTCTGATGGAACTTCTGGCGTAATTAAAAGATACACAGAAAGTGATTTCAGGTTTGAAACCATTACGCTTCAGAAATCATCTCATCAACCGGGATCGAAAGTGGTTGCCGCATTTAAGAAGGGTTTGGAAACGAAAAGGTTAGCAGATTTTGATATTATTTGTAAGTTTGATTCTGATATTATTTTAAATGAAAATTATCTTCAGAAAATAGCAGATGCTTTTGCCGAAAATCCTGATTATGGGCTGGTTGGCGGACTTTTATATCTTGAAAAAAATGGGGAATGGGTGTATGAAGGAAATTCTAACAAAAATCATGTGCGTGGTCCGATGAAAGCGTACCGAAAGGAGTGTTTTCAGGAAATTGGAGGGCTTCGAGAAACTTTGGGATGGGATAATATTGATGCCATTCTTCTTAAAAATTCAGGCTGGAAAGAAGTGGCAATCCCTGAACTGCAGGTAAAACTGATTAAAGTAAAAGGAGCCGATTATACCATAAAACCTGCAGATTATTATGGAAGATATTTTTATTTTCTCGGTTTAAACCGTTTCCTTACGTATATAGCCGCTGCTAAAGAAGCTTCAAAAGCAAAATCTCCGTCATTTTTAATGCAGATCATCAGCTCGTATGAAAAATGCAGATCTCAACATCTTGAACTGAAAATTTCTAAAAAAGAGCAAAAAGTAATTAATAATGAACGCTGGAATCAGTTTAAAAAGAAATGGTTTAAAATTTGAAAAAAATAGCCTACATAGAAATTGATACGCACGCAGAAATTGCTTCCGATTTTAAGGATTTAATGGAAGATTCAAAAGAGTTTTCCGTAGATTATTACTTTTCAGAAAAAATTGACAGTCAGATTTCTTCCAATCAGGAGAATGTTTTTTTATCAGATTCTTCCATGATTTTAGAACAGCTGAAAGCAAAAAAATATGATTTTGTAATGATCGGGACGGCTCACCGGTATTTCGATACTTTTCTGGAAATTACCCGAAAATATAAGTCGGCAATTATTGTTCATAATCTTAATTTTTCTAAAACCTCACCTTTAGATTTAATAAAAAGCATATTGAGAGCTGATCAGCTTTTCAGATTAAAACTTTTAATGAAAGAAGGCTTGCTTCAAGCTGCGAATGTTTATAAAAATGCTGCGAAACTCTTTGTTTTAGATGAGGCATTGTCTTCGCAAACCTATGCTTTTTTACCGCTTTTTTATTCTAAAGAATTCGTTTTTAGCAAAAATAAAAAATTAACTGTTGTTATTCCGGGTGGTGTTTCTCAAAAAAGACGGGATTATGATCATGTTTTAGACTGTATTCAAAAATCTGAACAGGCAAAAAATTTAGAATTTGTCTTTCTGGGAAAGGCAAAAGGGGAGGAGCTGGAAAAAATAAAAAAAGGTTCTGAAAATTTTAGTTTTAAATATTTTACAGAAAGGGTTTCTCAGGAAAATTTTGAGTTTTGGATGAAAAAAGCAGATGTTCTCTGGTGTCCCATTCAGGAAAAAACAGAATTTTTCAGTCAAAAAGAAATTTATGGCAAAACGAAAATGACGGGAAATCTGGGCGACGCCATTAAGTTTGGTAAGGCAGCTGTTTTTCCTGAAAGTTATCCCTCAGATCTTGCATTTATTGTACCGGAAAGGAAAGATGTAATTCTGCAATTGAATGAGCTTATAGATTTTCAGTTCAACTTTCAGAAAGAATTTAACAAAAAAAGGGTTCTGCAAAAACTGGAAGAAAAGCTGCTTCAGGTTACTTAAATTTCAGAATGCTTTTAATGAATTTTAAATTGATATACTGTTCTACCGGAAAGATCTTGGTGAAGTGGTTTCCAATAAAAATCAATATCAAAACTACGGCAGGTTTGTAGATTAAATTGACGAAATTATTCTCAAAAACCGGTAAAATAATAGCCACCGTGATTGCCAAAGTACAAATGATAGAAACAAAAATCATTTCGATAGAGAATGGCGAAACTTTAAACACGAAATAGTTGAAAATAACTTTGATGAGATTGTAAATACTCACCGAAATTGCCGTAGAAATAGCAATTCCGATTAAGGAAAGATCTGTGTTATTGATGAAATACCAGTTTAAACCTACCGTTAAACCTGCAAGAAGCAACATTACAATAATATTGAATTTGTAGTATTTGGATAGCGAGATGATATTTCCGTTGAATCCGGTAGCTAAATCCATCAAAACTGCCGAACCCCAAATCCAGATCACGGGCTCGTACATCCTCAGTAAATCCCCTTTATTAGGCATAAAATGTGTTAAATAAGGAAATCCCACCATAATACAGCCAAATAAAACGGCTCCGAGGAAAAAAATCGTCAGTGAGGTTTTTTTGTGAAACCGGTCCAATTCTTCCATATCTCCATCTGCCAGGTTTTTTCGGATAAACGGAGCTGAAATATTAAACAGACCCAGTTGCGGAATAGAAATAAGCGATACTAAAGCCAGTAAAATACTGTAAACGGCAATTTCTTCTTCACCGATAAATTCCCCAATCATGTAGTTGTTGATAGCCATGTGGTTTCCGAAAGTTCCCAGAAATCCGAAAAAGCTGTAAGAGGCAAATTCTTTATAAAAATGGTCTTTTTTAAAATATTCTGTGCTGAAATCAAGATGAATTTTTTCCAGCTTATTGGCGTAAAAAATATATCCTGAAAGCATTAAGGCAAACATTCCGAAGAAAAATGCCAGTGCAATCTG
The DNA here is from genome assembly GCF_017808115.1 of Chryseobacterium sp. RR2-3-20. NCBI lineage: Bacteria > Pseudomonadati > Bacteroidota > Flavobacteriia > Flavobacteriales > Weeksellaceae > Chryseobacterium > Chryseobacterium sp. RR2-3-20. Next base: position 13,604 of record NZ_JADQBD010000032.1, read on the forward strand.
CTCAGACATCTGGAAGTAAAAAAACAGGCAGAAAGAACCCAGATTGGCAAGTTTAGGCAACAGATTATCGAAAATATTAGAAACTACAATTCTTTTATAGTTGGAAATATATTTATTGAAAATCGCACAAAGAGAAAGTGTTAAAACAAGAGGAAGAATATATTTTTTGCTTTCCCAAATTTTCATTTTGGTAAATTCTGGAGAGAAATAAGGAATGAGAAAGAAAATGATGAGAAAAACAAAAAAATTAATGCAGACTAAGGCTAAAGAAAGCGAAAGCATATTCTGATGCTTTCCGTCTTCATGAGCTTTTCCGAAAAATTTTACATTAGAATAAGAAATTCCCAAAACTACAAAAGGAACCAACAATTCTGCAGTAGACATGATGAATCTTAATTTTCCGTAAAAAAAGAGGTTGTTGGTAAAAATAAAAATAGAAAACATCCCGATCAGGGTTGCGATATATCCAATAACAGAATATTTAAAACCTTGCCTTGCTACTACACTCATATTTTCAGTTTATGCTTGTTTTGGAGTGAAAATAATGTTGTTGATGTATTCGGTTTTATTTTTTTCGTCGCTGATATTTTTGAGTAAAATTTCTTCTGTTAGTTTTTCGAGTGTGAACGATTTTCTGTTTAAATAATGAGCATTAAAACCCCAGTTTTCTACTTCAGAAATCTCGCTCCAAATGGGCTGATCGTGGTGCCTTTGCTCCATTTCTACCATTAATATGGGTTTGAATTTCAGGATGGTGTTTTTTCCGCCAAAGAGGGTTTTCATTTCATTTCCTTCCACATCAATTTTAATAAAATCAATTTTTTTGATGTTGTGTTTTATTGCCCAGTCATCCAGTTTTACCACTTCTACGGTTTCTGTGTAGCTGTTTTCTTCGTCTTTTTCTTTGTAGGAGGTATTGAGCGTTCCTCGGGAAGCTACCATTTTCCCTTTAATAATAGGGACTTTAAATTCTGCAGTTGTATTTTCGTCTGAAAGTGCCACAGAGGAAATATTCATTGAAGTGAAAAGCCTTTTGAGCCTTTTAAATAGTTTTTTGTTAGGTTCAAAAGCGTAAATATTCTTATGACTCAGCTTATTTTCAAACTGATAGAGAAAAGTTCCTACATTGGCACCAATATCAAAAATTATGGCATCTTTTTGTAAATAATCTTTAATCCAAAGCAGTTCGGGTTCTACATTTCTGGCAGAAAAGTTTTCTTTATTAAGGTTTTTTAAATTTTTAAAATACCTCTGTTTGTAAAAACTCGGACTGATATATTGCAGATTTTCGGCTAGTTTCTGGTATAAGGACATTCTACTGAATTTAAACTTGCAAAGTTAAATAAAAATGTGAGGAAAGTAATAAAGCGTTAATTATTATCATTTATAATTGCATTTTCCAAAAAATCATTCAGTGGTTTTGCTGCCATGAGTATTTTAGAAAAATTCTGTACAGCATTGGGTTCAGAAAGTTCTTCATCAGATAAATTGTGTATCCCGACAAAACTTTTTAATTTTAAATATTCTGCCATAGGATCTTCTTTTTCAAAACCTTGCGGTACGTTTTTAAGTTTGTTTTCCTGATCCGGTTCACCGTAATATTTTTTAAAATTTTCATTTTCTATGGTTTGAAGAAACTCTTCTCCGAATATGGAAATTTCTTTACGTATCGTTTTTAAAACAGGCGATTCTGGCAGATAAATTCCGGCAGCTAAAAAAGACTTTCCAGGCTGAATATGAATGTAATATCCGGATTTTTTTCCGTTTTTCCCCATTCCGAAAGATGCTCCGAAATTGGTTTTGTAAGGGGTTTTATCTTTAGAAAATCTAGTATCGCGATAAATTCGGAATAAAGCTTTTTTAGGATCTTCTTTTAGAATGTTTTCATCAAACTTTCCCATTTCCTCAATAAGATTTTGAATGAAATCCTGAAAATCGGATAATGCTTCAGTATATAAAGTTTTATTGTCATTAAACCATTCCCGATTATTGTTTTTCTCAAGTTTTTTAATGAAGTTCAGGATTTTTGGTGAAATAGGGGTTGTCATCTGTTTTTTATTCAAATTTAGAGAATATATATGAGAAATAAACACCTTCTTTTTAAAGATTCGTAAATTTGAAGACCGTAAAAAACCGAATTTTCAAAACCAATAATTGTTGAAAAATTTTTAAATTAAAAATAAAAAAGTTATTGTTTTTCTGTCTAATTTTGAAAATGCTTAAGGTTTTCTAAATTAAAATTATTAATTCGTTAATATTATATAATTCAATATTCAAATAAATATTGTACCTTTGCAAAAAATTTTATAATATTTAATGAATTTATTTACGGAGACCAATTTAAGTCCTGATTTACTTAAGGCAATTGGCGAACTGGGTTACGAAAGCCCGACAGAAATCCAAAAACAGACTATCCCTTTCATTCTTTCAGATATTCGCGATCTTATCGCACTTGCGCAGACAGGGACAGGCAAAACAGCAGCGTTTTCGCTTCCGATTTTGGATATGATTGACGATACGAGTCGCAAAATCCAACTTTTGGTGCTTTGTCCGACACGAGAATTATGTCTTCAGATTACCAAAGACATAAAAAATTATTCTAAGTACATGCAAAACATCAAAACTACAGCAGTTTATGGTGGAAGCAGTATTATGGATCAGATTCGTTCTTTAAAAGAGAAACCACAAATTATTGTAGGAACTCCGGGAAGAGTAATCGATCTAATTAACAGAAAGGCTTTAGACTTTTCGGCTATTCACTGGCTTGTTTTAGATGAGGCAGACGAAATGCTTTCAATGGGTTTCAAAGAAGAACTGGAAACCATCATGAGAGAAACTCCTGAAACGAAACAGACTTTCTTATTCTCTGCTACAATGAGCAAAGAAGTAGAGAGAATTTCTAAAAATTATCTTACAAAACCTCACAGAATTTCGGTGGGTTCTATTAACGAAGTTAAAAAGAACATTAAACACGAATACTATGTTGCAGGTTACCGTCAGAAAAAAGAAGCTTTAAAAAGACTTATTGACGCTAATCCGAACCAATACTCCATTATTTTCTGCAGAACAAGAATGGAAACACAGGAGGTTGCAGATTTCTTAATGCAGAACGGTTATGCAGCAGATGCTCTTCATGGTGATCTTTCTCAGGCACAGAGAGATACGGTAATGAAGAAATTCAGACTTAAAAATATTGATATTCTTGTGGCTACAGATGTTGCAGCAAGAGGTTTAGATGTAGATTCTCTTACTCACGTAGTACATTATTCTTTGCCTGATGATCCTGAGGTATTTGTTCACAGAAGTGGTAGAACAGGTAGAGCGGGAAGAGATGGAATTTCGATTGCCTTAATTAAGCCTGAAGAAAGCAGAAAATTGAAGCAGATAAAATCTGTAACAAAAATAGAAATTAACGAAGGTAAAATCCCTACCGGAGAAGATATTGTAAAAGCACAGGTTGCAGGAGTTTTTGAAAGCCTTTTTGAAGAACACCAAGATTTCTTTGAGTTCGATAATTCTTTAATCCCTGATCTTTCGGCTTTTTCTAAAGAAGAATTAGTACATAAACTACTTCAGTTTCAATTAAAAGATCTTGCTCTTTATTACAAAGACAGACACGATTTAATAGAACAGAAATTGAGCAGCAGAGATGATGACAGAGGTGGAAGAGGTGATAGACGAGATCGTGATAGAGGTAGAGATCGAGACAGAGACCGCGACAGAGGTGGAAGAGACCGTGGCGAAAGAAGAGGAGGGAAACCAAGACAGCGTGACGAAAATATGACCAGATTTTTCTTCAATTTAGGTAAGAAAGATCAGTTGAAGAAGATAGATGTTTTAGAAATTATTAATAAGGCAACTTCAAGCAAAGGCAACAAGCGTGCTGAAATTGGAAACATCGAAATTCTGGAAAAGTTCTCATTCTTTGAAGTAGAAAAATCATTCAAAGGAGAGCTTTTAGGAAACATTTCTTCCATGAAATTTAAAGGAAAGGAAATGAGAGCTGAAGAAGCTAACTAATTCCTGTAAAACTTATATAAACCGGCACTTAGCCGGTTTTTTTATTTATAAGGAAAATATCACTTCAATATTAACAAAAATTAATCTAAGATGCTTCCGGTAACAATCCTTTTTTAAGAAATTTGCAGACGAAATTTATAAACACTATATATGGGAATTGGTAATATTTTCCACGCTTTTCAACCGAAAGATAAAATTTTCTTTGTTCTTTTCGAGAAAGTTACAGACAATCTTGTTGCTATGGCTAATGATTTTAACCAGGGAATAAAAGATTTTGATCTGAATGATGATTCTATGCTTAAAATGATGAGCGACTACGAACACAAAAATGATGAGCTTACCCACGAAATTTTCGTTGAGCTTGGAAAAAACTTCATCACACCTTTCGACCGTGAAGATATTCACACATTGGCTACAGGTCTGGATGATATTGCAGATTATATCTATGCTTCGGCAAAATATATTTTCCTTTACAAATCTCCTAGAATGAAGGCTTATGCAGATTTCTCATTACTGATTCACAAAGCTTGTCTGGAAATTCAGAATGCGATGAAGAATCTTAAAGGATTTAAAAATATGGAACAGGTAAAAGAAGCTTGTATTAAAGTAAATTCTATTGAAAATATTGCGGACGATCTTCTTTCTAATTCTATGGTAGAATTGTTCGAAACGAATGATGCGATCAATATTATCAAAGTTTCTTCCGTACTCAATTATCTTGAAGTAGTAACCGACAAAGCAGAAGATGTTGCCAATACCATTGAGAACATCATGATTAAGTACGCATAAAACAAGATAACAAAAATGGAATTTCCTATTTTACTTATAGTTATTATTGCTCTGGCTTTGGTTTTCGATTACATTAATGGTTTTCATGATGCAGCCAACTCAATTGCAACTATTGTTTCCACAAAGGTTTTAACTCCGTTTCAGGCGGTTTTATGGGCAGCATTGTGGAATTTTGCAGCTTTTTTTATTGCGGCATACATCTTCAAAGATTTTAAAATTGGTAATACGATTGCCAAAACGGTAAACGAAAATTTTATTACCCTTGAAGTAATATTCTCAGGATTAATGGCTGCTATTGCATGGAACTTGTTAACATGGTGGTTTGGTATTCCTTCATCTTCTTCACATACCTTAATTGGTGGGTTTTTGGGAGCTGCTTTAATGCATGCTTTCATGATGGATTATCACGAAATTGCTCTTGCTCATCGGGATTTAGGAACTTTTGAAAAATTGAAGGAAGCTTTTGCACAAGTTACCAAACAGGATATTGTGAAATTTGAAAAAGTAATTCCCATTTTCTTATTCATTTTCATGGCTCCCATTATTGGTATGGTGATTTCGATAATCATTACGCTTATCATTGTTCATCTTTATAAAAGAGCTAACCCTTACAAAGCAGATAAAGCATTTAAGAAAATGCAGTTGGTTTCTTCTGCGTTATTCAGTTTGGGACATGGTCTTAATGATGCACAGAAAGTAATGGGGATTATTGGAGCTGCATTAATTTACTACCATGTGAATATGATTCAGGATCCTATATATCTTAATATTCCTTCGGCTGACCGTTTTTCTTTCTTTGCAGAGCATTATCTTTGGGTTCCTTTGGTTTCTTTCATTGCTATCGCATTAGGTACAATGAGCGGTGGTTGGAAGATCATTAAAACAATGGGAACTAAGATTACAAAAGTTACCTCTTTAGAAGGAGTAAGTGCAGAAACTGCGGGAGCGATTACTTTATTTATTACAGACCATTTTGGTATTCCGGTTTCTACAACACATACTATTACAGGTTCAATTATCGGGGTTGGTTTAACGAAAAGAGTATCTGCCGTAAGATGGGGGATTACTGTAAGTCTTCTTTGGGCTTGGGTTTTAACGATTCCTATCTCTGCAATAGTTGCTGGATTTACCTATCTTTTGGTTAAATTTTTCACGTAAGGATAAGATCTATATACAAGATTAAAACTTTGCTCGAAGGGGCAAAGTTTTTTGTTTGTATATTAAGTGTAATAATTTTCAAGAAAAAGTGAATAAAGATTTAGTATTTTTTCTTTGAAGATAAATTTTAAAAATTAATTATTAACTTTAAAAACGAGTTAGTAATAACTTTAGTAATTATTAGTATTACCTGTTGTGCATTTAGGAATTAAAAAAAAAAAGATTGTCCATTTGATTAAAAAATCGTATATTTAATTGATTACCAAGTCATTAAATACATGAACAATCTTATTCAAAACTACAAAATTATTTTAAAAGAATTGACAAACACCTGTAAATATATTACTACAAGTAAGCAAATTAGGCTTCCAAAAATGTCTGATTTGGAACTTGTGGCACTCAACCTCACTGCAGAATATATGTCTATTAACTCTGAACTACAGTTATTTAGATGCATTTCAGGGACTGATTTGGAGGGAAGAATTGAAAGGAGTGTCTACAATAAAAGGAAAAGAAAACTTTTTCCCTACATTGAAAAAATCAGAGAAACCTTGAGCAGCAAGTTTTCGGATTTCACCGATGTCTTTATTGTGGATTCCACGCCAATTGAAATCTGTAAAATAAGTCGGGCAAATCGTTCTGCAATCTGTTCCACGGATGAGATCAAACCTGCATATGGATATTGTGCCGCACAAAAATCTAGGTATTTTGGCTATAAACTTCATGCGGTTTGTGACAAAAATGGAATCTTCCACTCGTTTGATTTTTCCCCTGCAAACGTTCACGACGTGAACTATCTGCACGACATTAAGGAGAATTTTGAAAACTGTTTATTAATCGGCGACAGAGGGTACATCAGCAAAGAACTACAACTGGATTTATTCAACTATTCCAAGATAAATCTTTCGGTTCCAATGCGTAAAAACCAGCATGATTTTGTGGAATTTTCCAAGACAAAATCAAAAATCAGAAAGAGGATTGAACTGCGAAGCAATCGTGAATACCATTGAAAAAAAATTAAATCATGAACAAACCAATATTTCGCAACTGTGCGGACAGTTCTTAATAAATATTAACCTCGCAAAAACCTTTCAAGGTTTGGCAACAAGAATAGTATCAAAAATAACTTCTTTTACCATGATTCAATATCTCAATTTTTTCGTCTTCAAGAGAAGTTTGAATAAGTTAAAAATTAATTTGTGCTAAATGCACAACAGGTTAGTATTATCAAATGAGAAAGAAATTCATAGGTTTGTACTTTCAGAATAAGGCTTGCCTTAAAACCTCTGATGGAATGTACGAATTTTCTGCAGAAAAGGTTGATAATGGCTATTTAAATATTCAAGAGTTTCATATTCCGGAAATATTAGCAGATAATGTGTTTTTGAGTTATGATAGTTTTGTAAAACAATATAATGCAGAAATAGATAATTATATTAAAGGTGAAGTCTGCAATTGTAGTAAGGATGGTAAAAATATTTTAAAAATATCTAGAATTGAAAAAGTATATCCGAAATTACATGACGAAGGTATTATTTATTAGCCTGCTTGCTTTTTTTGTTATTCTTAAAGCACAAATTAGTACTACCTACGAAATTACTTACAAGCCAGATTCCACAAAGAGTAGTTATAATACAGAGTACATGACACTCAAAATTAAAAATAAGACTTCTTATTTTTATAATGAAACAAAATTCAAATTAGATTCAATTTATAATAGAGTTACAGCAGAGTATTTAAAGACAGGTGTTTTACCTCATGTTTCAACAAAATACGAACTTAATTTTGGTTTTGTAAAGGATTTTAAAAATGATCATTATACTGAAATTAGAAATATTGAAAGCAAAAATTTTGCATTCAATATTAAAAAGCCAGTAATGGTTTGGAAATTATTACCAGATAGAAATACAATTTTAAATTATCCTGTTAAGAAAGCTCAAACCGTTTTTGGCGGTAGAATCTGGATTGCATGGTATGCAGAAGAAATACCTTTAAATGATGGACCTTATAAATTTTTCGGACTTCCGGGATTAATTTTAGACTTGAAAGATTCTGCTTCCGATTATCATTTTAAAGTAGTAACTGTTAAAAAGAATGAAGAGGATGTAAAGCTTCCAAAAAATATTATCTTTCTTACCGAAGAAAAATATATATCATTAAAAAACAAAATTATTGATGATCCTGCAGTTTCTGTGAGGGAATCTGTGATGCAATCACCCAATGTTGTAATGAAAGATACTAAGGGTAAAATTATGAATCCCAATGAATTATTTGATAAAATAAATCAAGAATTTTTTGAGTTTGTAAAACAGCATAACAATCCTTTAGAAAAAGGCGATGTTTGGATAAAATAGAATTCAATATAAATATAACTTTGTTTCAACGGGCAAAGTTTTTTGTTTTAAAACCCCTCAGAAAATCGTATTTTTGTTCAAACTATTAATATTTTATGGATTTTCTAGATAGATACCAAGAAATCGTTGCTGAAGCAATCAATAAATATACTTTCAAAGATAAGCCTACAGAACTGTATGAGCCGATGAATTACATTATTTCTCATGGTGGAAAGCGTTTACGTCCTATTATGGTTTTAATGGCTTGTGATTTGTTTGGGGGCGATCAAAAAATGGCAATAAAGCCGGCTTTGGCAATCGAGTTTTTCCATAATTTCACGCTTATTCACGATGATATTATGGATGAAGCTCCACTAAGAAGAAATAAGCCAACCATTCATACTCTTCACGGAATTAATACAGGTATTCTTTCCGGCGACGGATTGATGCTGAAAGCGTACAAATTTTTTGAAGATTTGGAGCCTGAAATTTTCAAGGCTTGTATCAGAATATTTACCCATACCGGTTTGCTTTTATGCGAAGGACAGCAATACGACATCAATTTTGAAACTCAGGAGAATGTAACTTTTGATGATTACATCAGAATGATTACCTACAAAACCGGAGTTTTGAGTGCTTCTTCTTTTGAAATCGGAGCCATGATTGCAAAAGCTCAGTTTAAAGACGCTAAATCTATTTTTAATTTTGGAAAACACATTGGGATTGCCTTCCAGATTATGGATGATTATCTTGATGTTTTCGGGGACCAGACTCAGTTCGGAAAGAAACATGCAGGAGACATTTACGAGAACAAAAAAACAGTACTTTATCTTTTGGCAAGAGAATACGGAACAGAAGAAGAGAGAAAAGAACTCGATTACTGGTACTCTAAAAAAACCGATAACATCGATAAAGTATATGGTGTTGAGAAAATATTCAGAAGAACGAGAGCAGATGAGAAAGCTTTGCGTTTAATTGAAAAGCATAATGAAATCGGACAAAGTTATCTTGCGAAAATAGATGTTCCCGAAGAAAAGAAAAAACCTTTTTCTGAACTCGCCAACTACCTTTTGAGGAGAGAATCATAACTTAGATTATTTGTCAGTTTGAAAATTTGAATAATACTACTTTTTTAAGTTTTCAAATTGACGCATTCTCAGATTTTCAAATTTACTGAATGAAATTCCGTACAGAAGTAGATATACAGCCGTTTCCGAAAAAGATTCTTGTTGAAGATAAAATATTTTCAATAGGATCTTGTTTTGCATCTGAAATGCATGAATTGTTTCAAAATGGTCAGCTTCAAAGTTTTAATAATCCTTTTGGAACGGTTTTTAATCCTTTTTCGATTAATAATTCGGTGAAAAGGCTTCATGATGCTCAATTATATCTTGAAGATGAGTTAATTGTTTACGATGAAACTTATTTGTCCCTAGATCATCATACGAGTTTCGATACCCGATATATTCACCAGACTTTAGATAAAATCAATACTAAAATAGAAGAAGGGAACCGGTTTCTGCAAGATACAAATTGGGTAATAATTACTTACGGAACTTCTTTTATTTATGAATTTCTACCCAAGAAAAAGCTGGTTGCCAATTGCCATAAAATTCCTCAGAAATTTTTTGAAAAAAGACTTTTAACGCATCAGGAATTAACAGATTCTGTTTATGATACCATTGTAAATCTGAAAGATATCTGCAAAGATGATGTTCAGATTCTTTTTACCGTTTCTCCGGTGCGTCATACCAAAGATGGAATGATCGAAAATCAACTGAGTAAATCCAAATTAATAACCGCCATTCATGAAGTGATAACGCAATTTGAAAACTGTTGCTACATACCCATTTATGAAATTGTAATGGATGATTTGCGGGATTATAGATTTTACAGAGAAGATTTAATTCATCCGAATTCTCAGGCAGTCAATTATATTTTTGAAAAATTTGGCGAGGCTTTTTTTTCAGATGAAACAAAAGATTTCATTAAAGAAAATTTTAAAATCATTCAGGCTTTAGAACATCGTACGGAAGATGAAAAAGATCCGAAATTTCTAAAGTTTAAAGAAAAACTGAATGAAAGAATTGAAGTGCAAAGATTAAAAGTTAAGCACAAAATATTTACAAAATAATGATAGATACACATACTCATTTATATTCTGAAGAGTTCGATGAAGACAGAAAAGAAGCTATTTCTAGAGCTTTGGATAAAGGTGTTGCCAAATTTTATCTTCCTGCCATAGACTCGGAATCTCATGAGAAGATGTTACAGCTGGAAAGCCAATATCCTGAGCAGATTTTTGCAATGATGGGACTTCATCCCTGTTATGTAAAGCCAGAATCTTGGGAAAAAGAACTCGACACAGTAAAAAATTATTTAGACAAAAGACATTTTCCGGCAATTGGAGAAATAGGAATAGATTTGTATTGGGATCAATCGACTTTGGATATTCAGATAAAGGCGTTTGAGCAGCAAATAGATTGGGCAATAGAGAGAAATTTACCCATCGTAATTCATACAAGAGAAAGTTTTAATGAAACTTTTGAAGTGTTAGAGAGAAAAAAGCATCCTCAACTTCGAGGTATTTTTCATTGTTTCTCTGGGAATCTGGAGCAGGCAAAACATGCATTAGACCTGAATTTTATGTTAGGAATTGGTGGTGTGGTCACTTTTAAAAACGGGAAAATAGATCAGTTTTTACACGAAATTCCTTTAGAAAAAATTGTTCTGGAAACCGATTCTCCTTATCTCGCTCCGGTTCCGCACAGAGGAAAAAGAAACGAAAGTGCCTATCTTGATTTGGTAGCAGGAAAACTGGTAGATATTTATGGAAAAGATTTTTCTGAAATCGACAGAATTACCACAGAAAATGCCAAAAGGATTTTTCAGCATTAAATAATTTAATGAAAGCAGGAATTATAAAGTTTTTAGACAAAACGAGCATGATGAAACTCATTGCTTTCATTATTTATTTTGTCATTAATTTCCTGTATTTAATAAAATATGGATCGCGTCAGGAAAAAATTCCTATTTTTTTTCTTGCATTGCTTTTTTTTGGGGCTCATGTTTTATTTTATGTTTTCTATCAATCGGTTTTAAAAAAAATCAAAATGAATGGGAAAATGATTTCTGTAGCGATTGTATCTTGTGGTATTGTCTACATATTTCTTTCTCATATCATGAAAGATCCTTATAGTTTGAACATCGACAGATGGCAGACGGCAGAATATTGTTTAGATTACTGGCTGCATGGGAAATACATTTATTCTACCAGAAACTTTATGGGAAATATTCCCTCGTATCTTCCGGGGCAGCTTCTGCTTCTGCTTGGTTTTTATCTCTTGGGAAATGTAGGATATATGCAGGCTGCGGCTTTAATGCTCTTTGGAGTTGTTTCTAAATTTGTTTTTAAATCTTTTAAGACCGCTTTTCTGGCAGTTTTTATGCTGTTCTTTTCTTTAACTTATTTGTATGAAGCCATTTGTAAAAGCGATTTTATTTCTTCTTTTATTTTAACATCTGCTTTCATTTTATATTGGAATAAAAAATATCCCCACAATTATTTCCAAAAACCGATATTACTTGGGTTGATTGTTGGAATACTTTTTTTAACAAGAAGTGTCGTTTTGGTGCCTCTTATTCTCTTTTTAGGACGTTCGTTTTTTTTAGCAACTTTAGGCGAAAAAATGAGATTTTCACTCACTTTTTTAGGAGTTGTAAGTGTATTGCTTAGTTCTGTACTGCTTCCTGCAGAAAGTGTAGAGTATATTTTGGCGTATAATCCTTTGGGTGTTCAGGGACAGGCAAATGTATTTGTGATGCTGTTTTTTGTTCTGATTACGATATTTCTTTCATTCATCATCAGGAAAATGAAGCATGTTTTCTTTTGCTCTTCGGTTATTGTTTTTTTATTGATGCTTTCGTTTATCGTAGAGCAGATTATTAGAAATACAGAGACCAACTTTATAAATATTACATATCTTACAGCGGCACTACCGTTTTGTATTATAAGTTTCTGTTTGTACAGCGAAGAAAATGAAGTGGTAAAAGTTTAAATTAAATATCAATTTTCTCTTTTAATGTCTTTTTCAATAGCTGAAAATCTTTATCACTGAAAGACTTTTTGGGAAACATGTAGCTGTATTTTCCTTCCAGAATGATGCATTCATTATTGCTGTTGAAATATTCAAAATCTTTCCATTCGCTGGTTTCTTTCTCATCATCAATATTTACGGTAAAAAAAGCTTCATTGAAGGTGATTTCGTAAATTCTGCAATTTTCAAGTTTCAAAAGATAATGGTTTACCTGTTTTTTCCATTGGGAAACTTTGTTGATGCCCACAGAAAGAAAAACTGCACAAAGCAAAAGGAGAAAACTCACGAAGTATAAAATTCCTGCTTTCTCCTTTGTGAAATCGTTCCTGAAAATAAATAAAATCAGTAAAATTAAAGCTACAACAATAGTGGTAATCGTTTTCCCTCTTGTGGTGGGAGAGAAAAATAAACTTCCCTGATTTGCGTTAAAATATATTTCTTCGAAATCTTTTCTTTTTGGATGTAAAACGATTACCTTTTCTTGGCTCATAATGATAAATTCTGTTGCAAAGATAGTTTTTTCAAAATTCCGAAAAAGGTAAGTTTATAACAGTTACGCATCTTCATATTTATCGCTTATTGCAGATAATTTACCTAATAATTCACGGTTTTTCTGCTTTAAATCTTCCATTTTCTGCAACATATTATGTATAACTTCCAATCCCGGGAGATTAATGTCTAAATCATAATGCCAATTGGTGAATTTTTCAAAAGAAGGCAAATCTTTATAAAGAAGATACCGAACTTCATTTTCGGTCTGTATATTAATGAGACCGGAATCTACCAGTTCATCAAAAAAAGTAATTTCGATATTATATATTTTTACGAGTTCTTCTCGAGATATTCTTTCATCCATTGCTTAGGAATTTTTAAGTTGTTCAAAAAGTTCTTTCTGCTTATCAGTAAGATTGGTTGGTAATTTTACGTCGTAGGTTACGAACAGGTCGCCAAATTGCCCGTCTTTTTTATATATTGGGAAACCTTTTCCTTTTAATCTTACGGTTGTGCCGTTTTGAGTTTCTGGTTTTACCTTTAGATTTACGCTTCCGTCCAGCGTATTTACCGTTACATCACCACCCAAAACTGCGGTGTAAAGATCTATGGAAACTTTTGTTTTAAGATCGTCTCCTGTTCTTTCAAGATTAGGATCTGCCTGAATACTAAATGTAATATATAAATCTCCATTTGGGCCACCATTATATCCCGGATTTCCGTGTCCTTTCAGTTTAATCTGCTGTCCGTCATAAACTCCTGCAGGAATTGTAATTCTTACCTTCTTTCCATTAATTTCAAAGGTTTGAGGATGAGTCGTTGCGGCATCTTTAAGGCTTAAATTGAGTTCTGCCTGAACATCCTGTCCTTTAAACTTTCCTGATGCACTTCCTCTTGAGCTTCTTCCGAATCCACCGCCTTCGCCACCAAACATACTTTGGAAAAAATCTGAAAAATCTTCTCCTTCACCAAAATTGGCTCCAGAAAATCCTCCTCCATAGCTTCCTCCTTGGTTCTGATACTGTCCTTGCTGTTGTTGAGCCTTTTCATATTCTTCTCCGTGCTTCCAGTGTTCGCCATATTTATCATATTTTGCACGGTTTTCAACATTGCTGAGAACTTCGTTGGCTTCATTCAGTTCTTTGAATTTTCTTTCAGCCTCCTTGTCATTGGGGTTCAAATCCGGATGTAATTTTCTTGCCAATTTTCGGTAAGCTTTTTTGATGTCTTCCTGTGTTGCATTTTTGTCTACACCCAAAATTTTATAATAATCTACATACGCCATAGAAACAATTTTTTGTAAAAATACAAAATTAGCACCTAAATTTTATATCTGGAAAATTAAAAAAAATAAATTTATCTTTGATTAAAAAGTAACCGCATGAACCAGGTTTTGAAAAATTATTCCGGAATTTTATTTTTACTTCTAGGAATTTCCATAGGAAGCATTATCGGTATAATTTCGCCTGCTTTTGTACATTATATAAAGCCTCTCGGCGATATTTTCCTGAATCTTCTTTTTGTAAGTGTGGTGCCGTTAGTATTTTTTGCTGTTTCCAATTCTATTGCTTCGTTGGAGCAACAATCTAAATTTGGCAAGATTATGCTTACAATGGCATTTACTTTTTTGTTTTTTATTATAACGGCGGCTGTATTCACAATTTGTGTCGTGTATTTTTTTCCGGTTTCAGGAGTTTCTGGAAGCTCGGAGATTATGGAAGAAGCTGGCAACAGCGAAAGTTGGGGCGATAGAATTGTTGGTTTCTTTACAGTTGGAGAGTTTACGCAGCTTTTTTCGAGACAGAATATGTTGGCATTGCTTATTTTTTCTTTTCTTACCGGTTTTTCTGCTCGGAAAGCTGGTGAAAAGGGTAAAGCATTCAGGTCTTTTATTGCATCAGGCTACGAAGTAATGAAAGAATTACTTTTAATGATAATGAAAATAGCTCCTATTGGCTTGGGTGCATATTTTGCATTTCAGGTGGCAACATTAGGACCTCAGCTTTTTGGGTTTTACGCTAAACCTTTAGGATTATATTATATAGCCGGAATAGTTTATTTTTTTGTGTTCTTTTCACTGTATGCTTTTTTGGCAAAAGGTAAAAGTGGAGTTAGTAATTTTTGGAAAAATGCTATATACCCCTCATTAACAGCAATAAGTACTTGCAGCAGTTTTGCAACTATGCCGGCAAATTTGCAGGCAGCATCACAGATGAAAATACCTTCTCAGATTTACAATATCGTAATTCCTATTGGGACTACTTTGCATAAAAACGGTTCTTCTATGTCGTCGATAATTAAAATTTATGTGGCATTTTTAATTATAGGAAGAGATTTTTTTGATCCTGTAAATTTACTTTTAGCATTGGGTATTACTGTTTTTGTGAGTATCGTCGCGGGAGGAATTCCGAATGGAGGATATATTGGAGAAATGCTGATGATTTCTGTATATCAGTTGCCCCAAGAGGCAATTCCGGCGGTGATGATTATAGGAACTTTGGTAGATCCTTTAGCGACAGTTTTAAATGCAGTTGGTCAGTTAATTGCTTCGCTTTTTGTGAGTAGATTTGTGAAAATTTAGATTTCCGAATAAGATATTTTTAATCTCGAAATTGTTTGAAACTTTACTTTGCAGAAATCAGCTTAAAATGATTTTTACTGTATTTTCTATTTTGTTTTCGGTAAATAAAACTAATTCTTTATTTTTAGAAAGCACTTTGTTCCAGTAATAATTTCCTGCAAATCTGCTTTCTAAAACAGTTGCATCAAAACCTTCTTCAGCTATTTTAATCTGATGTGGATAATAAAAAAATCTGTCGGTGCAGAATTCAGACATTTCAATTTCAGAAAAGAGATTTACCTCTCCAAAAAGTTTGGCGACATATTCACTGCTAGGATTTTTATAAATGTTGAAGGTCTTGTCTTTCTGAATTAATTCGCCGTTTTTAAGAATTACAATTTCGTCCGTCCATGGAAGAATATCCTGTAGTTCGTGGGTTGAAATAAGAAGCGTAATTTTATTTTCTCTTACAAATCTGAACAGTTTTTCTCTAAGCTCAATTTTTCTTGCAAAATCCAGATTGCTGAAAGGTTCATCTAGCAAAAGGAGTTTCGGGAGTTTAGAGAGAGCTCTTGCAATGGCAACTCTCTGCTGTTGTCCGCCGCTGAGGTTTTTTGGCAGAACATGGGCAAATTCTGTTAAACCAACCACTTCCAAAAGTTCTTCAGTCTTTTCTCTTTTGTGAGACAAATTTATATTTGAAATAAATTTCCCAACATTATCTGCGACCGTAGAGTAGGGCATCAAATCAAAATTTTGGGCAACAAATTTCATTTCTGCCTCTCCCGGAACCAGATTTCCTTTGGGACCCAACAGTTTTTTATCATCAAAAATAATATCTCCGCTTTCCCAGTCTTGTAAACCATATATTAAACTGAGTAATGTAGATTTTCCGCAACCGCTTTCACCTGCTAATGCAATGATTTTACCTTCTTCAAACTGAAGATTGAGGTTTTCAAAAAGTTTTTTTTCTTTTGAATACGAAAAGTGAAGGTTTTTAATCTCGAGTAGCATAATGCAAAAATAGCAGTTTTTAGGTTAGGCTGGAATATTTTTAGTAATTTAGCCATAACAAATTTGCTTTACTGGGAAGTCTGTTTTATATGGTTTCACGATATTCAAATGAATTATTAAACTTTTTAAATATGAAAAAAAATATCTTATCTGTTGCTGTTTTTGTTCTTTTTTCAACCTTTTTAGCAATTTCGTGCTCAAAAGAAAAACCAGTAACTTCGGATGCCAATGAAGTTTCCACCACTAAAGACGGAACTCAGTTTGTGGTAGATACTTTGAACAGTAATATAGAATGGAAAGGCTATAAGATATTTAAAACCGAAAACACCAGTCATTTTGGAACCATTAAGTTTGAAAGTGGTATGATTACCGTAAAAGACGGAAAGCTGGAAAGCGGAAATTTTGTAGCAGACATGGGTTCTCTTACTTCTGAAGATCTCAAAAATAAGAAACAGGATTTGGAAAAACTGAACAGTCACCTTAAAAGTGCAGATTTTTTTGAAGTTGAGAAATTTCCGACTTCTTCTTATGAAATCACCAAGGTTAGTCCTGCTTCAGAAGGTGATTATAATACAGTTTTAGATGGTAATCTCAGTATTAAAGGGATAAAAAAAGCGGTACAATTTAAAGCAAATGTATTTGTAAACGGAAACGAAGTGAGTATTGCCACTGAACCTAAAGATATTATGAGAGATGAATTTGGAGTTAAATTTCAGTCTCCGGCTGCTAACGGAGTGATTAAAAATGAAGTTACGCTCCAAATGAAAGTAAAAGCTATTGAAAAGAAATAAATGATGATTTTTTATAAGCCCAAAATAATTCTAGCACTCAGTATTCTCTCAACGATTTTCCTGCTGAGTATTCAGATTTTTTCATACTTGTCATGGGGCGGACAAATTGTTCAAATAGTTGTGGAAATGTGGGTGATTCCATCTTTAATTCTGTTGGGGTTTTTATTTTTCTTTAATCTCATTAATGTTTACAAGAAAAAAAGAGAATACTATGTAAGTTTTGTGCTTAATTTTTTCACGGTTTTGAGTCTTATAATTAGCACTGTTTTAGATAAAAATTAATAATAAATACTTAATAAAAATCTGTTTTTAAAGAAGCAGATTTTTTTATGGCAAATAGAAAGGTTTTTTTGAGCCGAAAACCGTATTTTTGCACATACATTTTTTTGAAAGTATAAAACGATGATTGATAAGATAGAAGGTTTACTTGAAGAAGTAAAAGGCTTTAACACTGCGATTAAAGAAGAAATAGAAAGTTTCCGAATCAGATTTAATGGAAAAAAAGGTGTGCTGAATGATTTTTATGAAGCATTAAAAGAAATTCCTAATGATCAGAAAAAAGATTTTGGACAGAAAATTAATACTCTTAAAGTTGCTGTTAATACTAAACTGGAAGATTTGAAAAATGCTTCTGCATCTTCTATCATTACAGAAAAAGAAGATCTTACCCGACCTGCTTTTCCATTAGAATTGGGTTCGAGACATCCTATTAACCTTGTAAAGAACAGAATTATAGAGATTTTCAGATCCATAGGTTTTGCAGTAGCAGACGGTCCGGAAATTGAAGACGACTGGCATAATTTTACAGCATTAAATCTTCCTGAGTATCACCCTGCGAGAGATATGCAGGATACATTCTTTATAGAGCAAAATCCAGATATTTTATTGAGAACGCATACTTCGTCTGTTCAGATTAGATATATGGAAGAAAATCAGCCTCCGATAAGAATTTTATCTCCCGGAAGAGTGTTTAGAAATGAAGCGGTTTCTTCTCGTTCGCATTGTATTTTCCACCAAATTGAAGGGTTGTATATAGACGAAAATGTTAGTTTTGCAGATCTTAAGCAGACTATCCAGTTTTTTACGACTGAACTTTTTGGTAAGTCTAAAATAAGAATGAGACCTTCCTATTTCCCATTTACAGAGCCAAGTGCAGAGATTGATGTGTATTGGGGACTCAATTCAGAAACAGATTACAGAATAACCAAAGGTACCGGTTGGCTGGAAATAATGGGTTGCGGAATGGTAGATCCTGCAGTTTTGAAAAATGTAAATATTGATTCTGAAAAGTATTCCGGTTATGCTTTCGGAATGGGGATTGAAAGAATTGTTATGCTTCTTTACCAAATGAGCGATATTAGAATGTTCTTCGAAAATGATATCAGGACACTCGAACAGTTTAAGACTTTATAAAAGAAAACATAAATTATCCTGCAATCTCTGTTGCAGGTTTTTTTTAATGAAAAATATGCAATTGGTTTAAGTAGGGATTGATACTGTTTTCTCTGTTTATAAGCCGAAAATAAGATTTTTTATCTTAGAAATGTTTAATTTTACCTTTCAGCAAATTTTTCATATAAACAAATCCAGAAATTATATAAAACAATACCTGTTGTGCATTTAGCACAAATTAATTTTTAACTTATTCAAACTTCTCTTGAAGACGAAAAAATTGAGATATTGAATCATGGTAAAAGAAGTTA
>NZ_JADQBD010000033.1:0-32521 GCF_017808115.1 Chryseobacterium sp. RR2-3-20
TCAATCCTGGAGAAACAATTGGGACGAACTCACCGTATTTTTTGATTTCCCAATCGAAATCCGAAAAATCATTTACACCACCAATTTAATTGAAAACCTGAATGGAAAAATCCGAAAATACACTAAAAATAAAATGTCTTTCCCTACGGATGATGCTGTTTTAAAGTCGGTGTATCTTGCTCTAAAAGAAGCTACCAAAAAATGGACAATGCCTATCCATAATTGGGGATTGGTTTTAAACCAATTTATGCTTATTTTTGAAAAAAGGCTCAGATTATAAAATCCAAGCCTAACTTTTCTACTTACACACTTTACGGGATAGTGTCTAATTAAACTATGTCTGTCAATTAATTCTATAATGACAATAGAAATTCGGTGAAAATTTAATTCCTTAAAAAGAAACTTCATTCACTTCTTTACCGCGCTGAAAATTCATTGTTTTTAGATTTCCCATATAAGCGATGTTTACCAAATTAATCTGCTTTGGAAATGCACTTAAAAGGATAGTGTTTTTTATTTTCAAGCTGTTAATATCAGAAACTCCGGATGTTTCAAAATAAACCCAAACTGTTTCTCCACTTACCTGGCTTCCGGTAAAAGTGAGCGTTTTGGGAGATCCATTTACAAATACATCAAAATTATTATTAACGTATTTTTTTACTTCAGCTTCGAAGCCTGCTGTATTTCTGTTGATTTTAATAGCATCAGAAATATGGCTCGTATTCATTTTTGTTGTAAACTTCAGAGTTTTGCTGCCGTCTACGTAATCTACTTTCGTCATAGAAGAATAGAAGTCTGCAACATTAAAACTCATCATTATTATTAATGTAAGTAAACTAGAAATATATAATAATTTTTTCATCTCAGTAGTAGATTTTCAGCATATTGACTGTTTAAAAATATGACAAATAATATGCCAATTAAAAGTTAACGTTTACAGAATATTTATCATAAAACGCTTTAATATGGGCAACAGCTTCATCTGCTGTATCTACCACACGGTAAAGATCTAGATCTCCTTCAGAAATCATTCCTTCTTTTAGTAAAGTATCTTTAAACCAGTCTAGTAATCCGCTCCAAAATTCGGTTCCCACCAAAACAATTGGGAATCTTCCGATTTTATAGGTTTGGATTAAGGTAATAGCTTCTGTAAGCTCGTCCAAAGTGCCAAACCCTCCGGGCATTACGATAAAGCCCTGAGAATACTTTACAAACATTACTTTTCTCACAAAAAAATAATCAAAATTAAGTGAGTACAGTTTGTTGATGTAAGGATTAAAATGCTGTTCAAAAGGAAGGTCAATATTCAGACCGATAGATTTTCCTTCGGCATTGTGAGCTCCTTTATTTCCGGCTTCCATAATTCCTGGTCCGCCACCGGTAATTACTCCAAATCCAATTTTGGTTATTTTTTCGGCAATTTCTACTGCCATATTATAGTATTTGCTTTCGGGCTTCAATCTTGCAGAGCCAAAGATAGATACGCACGGACCAATTCTTGCCATTTTTTCGTATCCTTCTACAAATTCTGCCATAATCTTGAAAACCATCCAACTGTCTTTGGTAATGGTTTCGTCCCATGTTTTCTCTCTTAAACTGTTGTGCAGTTTAGTTTCATCAATATTAAGGGGATTATTGTCTAAATTTCCGTCTTTTATGTTTTCCGTATTCATTTAAATTTATTTAAAATATTTTTCAGCCTCAAGTACAGATGCGGGTCTACCAACATCTACAAGAATGCTGTCGTGTACATAACCATGAATTTTTTCGCTCAGCATTAAGTCCAAATATTCTTCCATAACCGAAAATTTACCTGTTCTTTTCATTTTGGTAAACATAACCGGATTAATACAGTGCACACCGCTAAACGCTAAAGGCTTAAATCCTTTGTTGAATTCTGCAAGCCTCTGTTCTCCCGTTTGTACATTAAGCCATCCCCGCAAAACAAGATCGTCATTAAACAATAATTTTCGGGAACTTTCTCTGTCTGAAACCGCTAAGGTAGCAAAATCTTTAATGTCTTTGTGGTATCTTACAAAGTCGGTTATGTTGATATTGGTTAAAATATCAGCATTCATGATTAAAAAATCTTCGCCATGATCCAGAAATTTTTTGGCAAAAACAAGACCGCCTCCGGTTTCAAGAAGTTCTTTAGATTCATCAGATATTTCAATCTTGCAGTTGAAATTATCATTCTCTTTTAGAAATTCAACAATTTGATTTCCAAAATGATGAATGTTAATCACAAAATCGGTAATGCCAAAACTTTTAAGGTATTTAATATTTCGCTCAAGGAGCGGAATTCCGTTTACTTTTGCCAAAGCTTTTGGATGATGATCGGTAAATGGTTTAAGGCGTGTTCCTTTTCCGGCTGCAAAAATTAATGCTTTCATAACATGCTAAAAATTGAGAAAGGTCTGATGGTCTTTTGTTGAAAACAATAATTATTGATGATTAAGCTGATGTTGCTCATCGTGATGCAGACTGATTTCTACCTTATTTCCGTATTTTTCTTCAATAAACTTCGCTATTTTTATTGCTGAATAAACAGATCTGTGCTGTCCTCCCGTGCAACCGAAATTAATCTGAAGATTATCGAAGTCTCTTCCAAGATAATTATCAATATTAATGGAAACCATTTTTTTAACTAAATCTAAAAATTGCGGCATCTCTGTTTTTGTTTCAAGATATTCCTGCACGCCAATGTCGTTTCCTGTTTGAGATTTGTATTCTTCAACCCTTCCCGGATTAAGAATTCCTCTGCAATCGAAAGTGAATCCGCCTCCGTTGCCTGTTTCGTCTTTCGGAATTCCTCCTTTTTTGTATGAAAAACTATGAATGTCTATGTGTAGCATATTTTTTATAATTTGTTTTTTGAAGAAAATTAAAATTTCAAACCGATAGATTTTGAATTTAAAAATCGGCTAATATTTTAAAATATCTTCTATTTTATTTTTTGTTTGTGGAGTATCCAGTTGTTGGATAACGTTTTTCAACTCAGGAAAATTATCCATCATTTCCCATTTTTGGGCGAAATCTGTAATGTTCTGTATTCCTTTTTCAATGCTTGAAATAAAATGTGGCTTTTTTTGAATCAGTCCGCGAAATCCGTAGGCTCCTAAAACCTGAAGAAATCTCATTAACTGGATGGGCTTAACAGATGCTTTAAGATTATTTTGTAAGTCTGTATTTTTAAATTGACTTATATAATAATCCAACATTTCATTTTTAAAATCATCTGGAAAATCAGCTTTTGCCTGAAACAAAAAAGAAATTACATCATACATCAGCGGACCTTTCATAGCAGATTGGTAATCTATAAAAGAAACCTGATCCTGATTGTTTACCATGATATTTCTCGCCTGAAAGTCTCTGATCATAATGCCTTTGGGCTGTAAACCTTCAATAAGTGCAGCAATTTTTTTAAATTCTTTCAGTAATGAAGATTTGTGGTATTCGAGTTCCAGAATATCTGCAACAAAATTTTTAAAATAATACAAATCGTGTATTACAGGCAACTCATCATAAGATTCGTATTCGAAAGTTTTACGGAAATCGATTTTATTTTCGGTTTTAGATTGAAGTTCGAAAAGTTTTTCCAGTGTTTGTTTTACCAAATTTTGTACTCTTTCTGATAATTTTTCTTCGCTGATAACCTCAGAAAGGGTTTTGTTTCCCAAAAATTCCTGAATGTACATTGTTCTGTCTTCCGAAACCGTATATATTTTGGGCGTGTTGAGTTTTAATTGGGAGAAAACTTCCGAAAAATAGAGAAAACTGTTGTTCTCTCGGATGTTTTCATTATAAGTAATAATATATTCGCAACCCTTGTTTTCTGCTAAAAAATTAATTCTTGCAGAACCACTTTGTGCTAAAGTAAGAAATCTGTCGGATTTCCCTTTGCAGTAGTTTTCTAAAAATAATTTTGCGTCTTCTGAAATCATAATACCGAAACAAATATACTAAATTGAATCCTAATTTTTATATTTGCAGTATGCTAAAGGACTTTAAACCTGTCTTGGGAATTTTGCTTCGTTTCATCATTATTTATATGGTGTTGCTGTTTGGGTATCAGTTTTACCTCAATAGTTTTCAGGATTCTGGTTTAGACCCTTATTCTAGGATGATAGTTGGCCATGTTGGGATTGTTCAGGATGCTTTAGGTTTTCCTACAAATTTTTATGATGATGTTCCGAACCAGCAGATTTTTTTTTATATCAACAAAGATGTTGTGAGCAGAATGGTAGAAGGCTGTAATGCAATCTCGGTTATCATTCTTTTCACTGCGTTTATATTTGCGTTCTATAAAGGAGCAAAAACTTTTGTATTTGTAGGTTTAAGCCTTATTCTTTTGTACGTGATGAATGTTTTGAGAATTGTTGGGCTAAATATTATTATTAGCGATTACCCGGATTACAGCAAGACTGCACACGATTATTTTTTTCCGGCGGTAATCTATGGAAGCGTTGTTATTTTGTGGTTAGTCTGGATTAAATTTTTTGCTTTAAAAAATGAAAATTCTTAGTTGGCTTTTGGTTTTGATTGGAATTTTTGGTCTTATAAGTGTGAGAATGCTTGAAGATAAGATTTTCTATGATCCTTTTTTGAATTATTTTCATGAAGCGGTTCAGAATATACCATTTCCCGATTTTGTGTGGGGTAAATTAATCTTAAGCCACTTATTTAGATTTGTACTGAATCTGTTTTTTTCCTGCTTAATCATTCATTTTCTGTTTAAAAATAAGCAATGGACAATTCAAGCTTTCATCATGATTACAATTGTTTTTGTCATCACATTTCCTATTTACCTTTTCTGTATACACAACGAATTTAAGATAGGATATCTTTTCTCTTTTTATATGAGAAGATTTGTCATTCAACCTATCATTATTCTGCTTATTATACCTTTATTTTATTATAGAAAGCAACTTTTAAAAGCTTCAAAATAAAAAATGAGACTGCTAAACACGGTCTCCTTCATTATCTTTATTAACTTTATACTAAAACTTATATCCTAGTCCCAATAAAAATAAACTGGATCTGTTATCGTAGTTAATTTCCTGATTAGATCCTGCAATATTATTGATGAATTTTCTTTGATCTTTAGAAAAAGCACCTTCATATCGAGCCGAAATAATAACTTTAGAAATTTCGCTTTGCAATCCTAATTGATAACCGACAGTAAAAGATTTAGTATTCACTTTCTGAACGAAATTGTCGAAATTATCGTCTTTGGCAAGATTAAAACTACCTACAGGACCAACATAAGCACTCAATAGATTGCCTAATATATTGGTACCAATCAAAACAGGAATGTCTACTCTGTTGTTTTTAGCTTTAATAGTGGTTTGCTCTGAACTGGCATCATTTTGCACAGTAACTTCGTTGCTGAAATTGGTATAGTATATTTCCGGCATCAAAAAATAAAGAGCTTGGTAGATCGATTTTGAGGGAAAGCCCAACATTAAAACCGGTGATGTTTTTACCCTTTTGTTCTACCGCATTAGTTGCTGCTGTTTTAAGATTTTTCCATGAAGCAGAACTCGTAGGAATTAGCACATTTGCTTTTCCCGCTAGTGAAATCTGTGCCGAAGCCATAATACTTAAGCCTATGAAAGCTGCACTAATCCATTTTTTCATGATCGTCAAATTTTGTAATATTATTCTCTATCGTTTTATTGTTTTCCAACAAATATTCTCTTAATTCCTTAAATAATTCTGATGAATAAACGAAATCTATCAGGTTTTTATTACCCGCAGTTATCAAAATGTCTTTATTACCTTCCCATTCTTTAATGCCCAGTCTCAGATATACAATTTTTTCTCCGATGGTCATCACAGAATTCATATCGTGGGTATTGATGATAGTGGTTGTGTTGTATTCTTTGGTAATTTCCAATAACAAATCATCAATAATATTAGAAGTGTAAGGATCTAAACCTGAGTTGGGTTCATCGCAGAATAAATATTTCGGATTGTTTACAATAGCTCTAGCAATTGCTACACGTTTCTGCATCCCTCCGGATATTTCAGAAGGAAACTTTTTATTTGCTTTATCTAAATGAACTCTTCCAATTACATCAAAAACTCTTTTCTTTTTCTCCCGGAAGGTAAGATTGGTAAACATGTCTAGTGGAAACATAATATTTTCTTCCACAGTAAGAGAATCGAATAATGCACTTCCTTGAAATACGGTGCCAATTTCAGATCGCAGGTGCTGTTTTTCATCTCTCGTCATTACATTGATATCTCTCCCATCAAAAAGAATTTCTCCTGAAGATGGTTGATAAACGTTCAAAAGGCTTTTAAGAAAAACGGTTTTACCCGAACCACTCTGCCCGATTATGAGATTTACTTTTCCTTTTTCAAATGTTGTTGTAATTCCTTTAAGAACTTCTACATTTTCGAAACTTTTTTTCAGATCTTTTACCTCAATCATCAGCTTAATATTAACTGGGTTAGAATTAATTCGGAGATAATGATAAAAACCATTGTCCATACTACAGCCTGCGTACTTGCTCTACCAACTTCTAGAGATCCTCCGTTTACATAATATCCAAAATAAGAAGGTACTGTTGCAATAATAAATGCAAAGGCTATGGTTTTTGTAAATGCATAATAGATAAAAAGATTAGGCATGTACATTTGGATACCGTTAATATAGTCTGCTGTGGTCCAGTTTCCTGTAAGAATTCCGGCAATATAACCTCCTCCAATACCAAAAACAATACTGATGGCAATAAGCAGTGGATTAAATATTATGCAGGCGATTATTTTTGGGAATATTAAAAAATTAGGTGAATTAACTCCCATAATGTCCAGAGCATCAATTTGTTCTGAAACTCTCATTGTACCAATACTGGATGCAATATAAGAACCCACTTTTCCTGCTAAAATTAAGCTGATGATAGTAGGGGAGAATTCTAAAACCAATACCGCTTTAGTAGCATATCCCACAAACGATGGCGGAATGGGGAATGATGAGGCATCGAAATTGTTAAACATCTGTATGGCAACAACCGCACCCACAAAGATGGAGGTAAAAATAACCAATCCAAAGGAATTAACTCCCAAATCGTTTATTTCCCGTAACAAAAGTTTCCAGAAAACCCTCATTTTCTGTGGCTTTTGCATCGATTTGCCAAGAAGGAGCATGTATTCTCCTATTGCTGTAAAAAACTTTTTTAACATTCTGCTAAATTAGGCTATTTTATTGAAATTAAATGCTGTCTAATGGCTTCCATTATTAACACTTAATCGTTGTATTTTCAATTTTGGATGTTTTTATTTTCGAATTATAAACATCCAAAAACAAATCAAAACTAAGACCAATGTGTTAAAATAATAATAAACACTATTTTTCAAAGCAAAAATTATTTTAAATTCATAAAAAACAGTAGCCTTTTTGTGAATTTAAAAAATTAATTACAGTATTTTCTAAGGAATATTCAGATACTTATGGGTCTGTACAGAGGCTCTCCATTCCGGATGCTCCAATATGAAATCTGTAATTTTCGGGTACATTTCATCTCTTTTACTCCACTCACTTTGAAGATACAGTGTACAGCTTGCCGAAACTTTTGCAGCCTGTTCCTCTGCAAATTTAAAATCGTTGTTATTGAAAACAATTACTTTAAGCTCATGGGCTTTAGCATAAATTTCTTCTTTGGGAAGCCCTGTTTTCTTTGGTGAAAGCGTAATCCAATCGATTTGCCCACTCATAGGATAAGCCCCAGAGGTTTCAATATGAATGGTACATCCCAATTCTTTTAATTTGGATGTAAGAACATCAAGATTCCACATCAAAGGTTCTCCACCAGTTAAAACAATTGTTTTGCAATGTTTTGCAGCAGTTTCTGCAATTTCCTCTGCATTCATCAGCGGATGCAAGTTCGGATCCCAGCTTTCTTTCACATCGCACCAATGGCAACCCACATCACAGCCTCCTAACCTGATGAAATAAGCTGCTTTTCCGGTATGGGCACCTTCGCCCTGAAGAGTGTAAAAATGCTCCATTACAGGGAGCATTTTACCTTCTTTCAATAAAATATTTTCTTCTATTTTCATTTTTAATTAATCGTTGTAGACCGAAGTTTTGTAGGCGATGATGGTATTTTTCATCAGCATAGCTCTGGTCATTGGTCCTACACCTCCGGGAACCGGCGTAATCCAGCTTGCTTTTGCTGCACAGCTGTCAAAATCTACATCACCTGCAAGATGATATCCTTTAGGAGAATCATCATCTACTCTTGTGATCCCAACATCTACAATAACGGCCCCATCTTTAATCATTTCACCTTTTAAAAAATGAGGATCTCCTAAAGCGGTAATTACAATGTCTGCTTTTTTGGTGTATTCTTCTATATCTTTGGTGTATGAATGCGTTAAAGTAACAGTAGAATTTCCTGGGAAATCTTTTCTTCCCATCAAAATACTCATCGGTCTTCCTACAATTTTACTTCTTCCGATAATTACACAGTCTTTACCTTTGGTTTCAATATTATATCTTTCCAATAATGTTAAGATTCCAAACGGAGTGGCAGGCAAGAAAGTGTCCATTTCCAATGCCATTCTTCCGAAATTTTCGGGGTGGAAGCCATCTACATCTTTTCTCGGATCAATTGCATTGATGATCTTTTCCTGGTCGATCTGTTTTGGCAGCGGAAGCTGAACGATAAATCCGTCTACTGCTTTTGACTTATTTAATTCATCAATTTTTTCCAATAATTCAGATTCGGAAACTGTACTGGGAAATTTAATAAGACTCGATTGAAATCCTACTTCCTCACAGTCTTTCACTTTTGAGTTTACATACGCTTTGCTCGCTCCGTTGTTTCCAACAAGAATCGCTACCAAATGGGGAGCTCTTCGTTTGCCGGCAACGATTTTTTCAACTTCAGCTTTTATTTCCTGTTTTATTTCTTTGGATACTTTTAATCCGTCAAGAATTTCTGCCATTTTTACTTTTATTACTTTAATTATTAGATTTTAGATAAAAATTAAATATTTGAAGGTTGAATTTACTTTCATTTATAATCAACCATACTTTTTAATCTTTACCAGATTTTATTTGTTTGCTTTATAATAATTAATCAAACCGTTTGTTGAGCTGTCATGTGAGCTAATTGTCTCATTACTTTCAAGTTCCGGAAGGATTTTATTCGCTAAAACTTTTCCTAGTTCTACCCCAAACTGATCAAAACTATAAATATTCCAAATCACACCCTGTACAAAAATTTTATGCTCATACAAAGCAATTAATTGCCCTAAAGAAAAAGGAGTTAATTCATTGATTAAAAATGAATTAGTAGGCGTATTTCCAAGGAAGACTTTGTAATTTAATAAGAAATCTATTTCTTCATCAGATTTTCCTGATGTCTTAAGCTCAGCTTCTACTTCCTCCTCTGTTTTTCCAAAGGCAAGTGCCTCAGTTTGAGCAAAGAAATTCGCTAAAAGTTTATCCTGATGATCAGAAACTTTATTTGGGCTTTTCGCATACGCAATGAAATCTGCAGGAATTAATTCTGTTCCCTGATGGATAAACTGATAGAAAGCATGCTGTCCGTTCGTTCCCGGTTCGCCCCAAATAATGGGTCCGGTTTCATATTCTACAAATTCTCCGTTTCTGTCTACACATTTCCCGTTACTTTCCATATCTCCTTGCTGGAAATAGGCAGGAAATCTGTCTAAATACTGAGAATACGGAAGTATGGCATACGTGGTGGCTGCATAAAAATTACGATACCAAATTCCCAATAATCCCATTAAAACCGGAATGTTTTCAGAAAAATCGGCGGTCTGAAAGTGTTGATCGGTATCATAAGCTCCTCTTAATAACTGCTCAAAATTTTCGTAACCTACGGCAAGAACGATGCTTAAGCCAATCGCACTCCAAAGTGAATATCTTCCGCCTACCCAATCCCAAAATTCGAAAATATTTTCTTCCGCAATCCCGAAGTCTTTAACAGCTTGAACGTTAGTAGATAAAGCCACAAAATGCTTAGCCACATCCTCTTGTTTTCCAGACTTTAAAAACCAATCTCTCGCAGAAAGAGCATTGGTCATGGTTTCTTGGGTAGTAAACGTTTTAGAAGCTATGATAAATAATGTAGTTTCAGGGTTTAAGTCTTTCACCACTTCTGCAATATGATTTCCGTCTACATTTGAAACGAAATGAACGTTCAGTCTTGTCTTAAAATGCTTTAAAGCAGAAACCACCATCACAGGCCCTAAATCTGAACCTCCGATCCCGATGTTGACCACATCCGTGATTTCTTTTCCGCTGAAACCTTTGTGCGTTCCTGAAATAATGCTTTCAGAAAACGATTTCATATGATCGAGAA
Organism: Chryseobacterium sp. RR2-3-20; assembly: GCF_017808115.1. Taxonomy (NCBI): domain Bacteria; kingdom Pseudomonadati; phylum Bacteroidota; class Flavobacteriia; order Flavobacteriales; family Weeksellaceae; genus Chryseobacterium; species Chryseobacterium sp. RR2-3-20. Next base: position 10,344 of record NZ_JADQBD010000033.1, read on the forward strand.
CTCTTTTAATCTGAGGCTTAATATTTTCGCCATCTACCAAAATTTCCCTATCCGAAAAATCTCTTAATGCGGTATGAAGCACTGCTCTTCCTTCCGTTTCGTTGATTTTATCTCCCGAAAACATTTTAGAAATCGCATCTTTCAACTGGCATTCTTCCGCAAGATTCAAAAGAAGATTTTTTGTTTTAGAATCAATTAAATTTTTTGAATAATCAAATAGAAAATTAGTTTTCTTGATAGAAAATTCGTTAAATCGGTTTTGGTTGTACTGAAAAAGACTTCTTAAATCAAAGTCATTATTAGCGAAATGTTCGTCAAGAGCTTTCCAGCTTTCTGTATGGGTAGGATTTATTTTAGATAGCATATTGTAAGTTTGAATAAGGTTTTTGAGTGAAAAATGAGTTTAAAACGTCAAAAATCACTGTTATTAAATTCCGATTGGCAAATTTACGGAATTTTAGTGCAAAGATGTTAATGCATCATTAAAAATCAATTGGTGAGGTCGAGTTGAACGGTTGGATTAAATATTATCAAAGAAATTCTTCACTTGTAAAAGTTTAAAACAGTAAAATTGGATTTAAAATGTATAAAGAGATAACCAAATGATTAAAGGGGCAAATTATTTTCCGGATTACAAATTTTGATGATTTAAAATCATCAGTTACAATCTTTTACAAACAAAATTCATTCAGTGATGGGCATTTTCGGAGTAATTTTTGCTGATGTTTTACAAAATCAAACACAGTTATTCATTATGTCTACTACTTTTTCCAAAATAAAAAATGCTTTACAGCTTTTTAAATCAATAGATTTTGATCAGCTCGATGAGATTTCACAAAAAGTAAATCTTCCTAAACTTATGGAAAATTTTTCTAAGCTGGATGATAAGCAACTGAAAGGAATGATGAAAATGCTTGACCCCAACCGGAAAAAGAAAGAACTTCCGCCCATTGACGGTGATTTTTACGATATATATCACACCTTAACTCCCGAGCAGAGGGAAATTCAGTTGAAAGTTCGGGATTTTATGGAAAAGGAAGTAAAGCCTCTGGTCAATCATTATTGGCTACGGGATGAATTTCCTTTCGAACTGATTCCCAAATTCCAAAAATTAGATATTTGTGGCGTTACTTATGAAGGGTATGGCTGCAAAGGAATGCCTTTTTTGATGGAAGGCGTTATTGCTATGGAAATGGCAAGAATCGATGCTTCTATTGCTACATTTTTTGGTGTACAATCGGGTTTGGCAATGGGTTCTATTTACATGTGCGGTTCGGAAGAACAAAAGCAGAAATGGCTTCCACAGATGCAGAAATTTGAAAAAATTGGTGCGTTCGGTTTAACAGAACCCGAAGTAGGTTCCGGCGTGGCGGGCGGACTCACGGTTACCTGCAAAAACACAGAGATTGGCTGGGTTTTGAACGGACAGAAAAAATGGATTGGGAATGCTACTTTTGCAGATTTGGTTATTATCTGGGCAAGAGATTTGGATGATGGTGAAGTAAAAGGCTTTATTGTTGAAACAGATAATCCCGGATTTTCCGTGGAAAAAATAAAAGGCAAAATGGCACTCAGAATTGTGCAAAACGGGTTGATCACTTTAAAAGATTGCTTAATAACCGAAGAAAATCGTCTTCAGAATGCCAATTCATTCAAAGATACTGCAAAAGTACTGCAAATGACACGAGCAGGTGTTGCATGGATGGCAACAGGATGTGCGAGAGGAGCCTACGAAAGTGCTTTGGATTATACTCGGAAAAGAGAGCAGTTCGGTAAGCCAATTGCTTCATTCCAGATGATTCAGGGGCATTTGGTAGAAATGCTTTCTAATCTTACTGCGATGCAGACTATGGTTTTCAGGCTTTCTGAAATGCAGGATGAAGGAATTTTAAAAGACGAACATGCTTCTCTGGCAAAAGTTTTCTGTACCCTGAGAACGAGAGACGTTGTTTCCAGAGCTCGGGAAGTAATGGGAGGAAATGGTATCTTACTGGAATATGATGTTGCCAGATTTGTTGCCGATGCAGAAGCTATTTATTCTTATGAAGGAACCAAAGAAATTAATTCTCTTATTGTAGGAAGATCAATTACAGGCTTCAGTGCATTTGTTTAAAATTATTATATGGTGAATTATCAATGTTTTAAAAGTGATTTTAAATTTGATAATTCACCAATTTTTAATTCAATCTTAGTCCATTTCTTTAAGGGTGATATTTTTAGAAATTTTATAAGTTTTCTTTTTCTTTTTGGGTTTTTCTTCTTCACCTAGAAGTTTACCCCAAGGTTTCAAACCATCAACCCTTTCAAAAATAATTTTGAAAATGGCAATTGCGGGAATACATAAAAACATACCTGAAATTCCCCAAAGATTTTCTCCTATCAAAATTCCGATAAAGGAAAACAGAGCGTTTATTTTAACTTTAGACCCCACTACAAAAGGAAGTACAATATTTCCATCTATAGCATGTACAAGAACATATCCAATCGCAACATATACACAACTAGAAACTGTTCCGGTTGCAAAAGCAATAAAGCAGGAAATAAGTAGGGAAATGAAAATTCCGATATAAGGAATTACATTCAGTAGACCGGTTAAAACTCCAAGAAGAATTGCGTATTTTACTCCAAGTATGGTTAAAAGTATTGTGGTGAGAATAGAAACGATAATAATCTGAAGACATAAGCCAATAATATAACGTTTCGTCATAATTCTTACTTCTGAAACAACTTCTTGCACACTTGTTTTGTGTTTTTCATTAAAAACATTAACAATAAAATTGTTCAGTATTCTTCTGTAGTTTAAAATGAAAATGAAGAATATGATGAAAAATGCCAAAAAAGCCAAACCGCTGGAAAAAATACTCAGGGTAAATCCTAAAATTACACCAGTGGAGGAAAGAAGTTTCTTTAAGCCTTCATCAAGATAGGTGAATTGCTCATCAATTTTCACATTGAATGTTTTAGAAACCCACCTCTGCAAATCGTGAAAAACATTTGTTGCCTGAACCGTTAACTGCGGAATGTCTTTGCTGAAGCTTGAAAGCTGAGATCCGAAGAAAAAAAGCAACCCGGTGAGTACAACAAGTAAAACCGCTAACGAAAATAAGGTAGATAAAGACCTTGGAAATTTGAGTTTTTTTTCCAGGAAATTAGCAATGGGTAAAAAAATCATAGCTAATAAAAATGCCAGAAAAAAAGGAGCTAAGATACTCTGTCCCAGTTTTACAATATATCCTATTCCTATAATGGAAATTATAGCAAGAGAAAGTTTTAACAAGAAAGGAAGCCGTACGAAATTCATAATTTAAAAAAAATGAATTTAACAAAAAAAACATCATTTTGATGTTTTTTTGCTATTTAAAAATTTACTTTCGATTTGGACTACTTCTAGTGTACACAAATAAATTTCCTGTAAAAATAATTAAACTAAAAATAAAACCGTCAGTTATGATTATTTTAATATTTTTTTTATCTAAACAACTCTTATCTACCCAAATTTGTTTTATTATAAGATAATTTTCAAAACAAAAATAAATAGACAAAAACAGAGCAACTAAAATAATTATTTTTTTAAATGACATATGAAATTATTTTAGCAATTGATACTTCTATACCACGTCCAAGCAGAAGAAGCTCCTGCTCCCAAAGCTATTTCGGCTACAAAAGTAATAGGAGCAACTGGACCCGTTGCTGCAGCTGCAATCCCTGCTCCGATTATAAAACCGGCAGTTCCGCTCATGCCATCGCTCTCTAAAACATCAGTTAAACATTTTTTCCACCCTGGAGTTCGTGCCGCCTTATACATATCAAAGTGCCCCTCTCCTCCTAAATCTGTTGGAAGCCAAAAAACAGCAGAGTGTTTTAATATTGAAGTGTATACAAGAAATGCTTCATAATCTCTTACAGAATTAGTGTTTTCTGCAAATTCTTCTTTCAAGCTTGTTAAAAACAAAGTTATTTGCTTAACACTTTTGCCCTCCAAATCATTGCTAAAAAAAGAATCAACACTCTCAAAATAATTTACACTATTATTTTCTTCTAAATGAGATTTAACAATATCAAAATTGTCTTGATAATTTTTAGGTTCACCTTCAAAAGCTAAATTAATATTTTCAGAAGTAGCAAGGTTATTAAAAAAGATATTAAAGTCATTATTTACATCATTAGATGACCAATTAACACCTTTTACTGCCTGTAACAAAAACTCATTATGCTTAACTCCAATTAAATTAATCTGTTCATCTGTTAAAAGACGCCCACTAATCGACACTCTCGATATTACATTTTCATCACGATTAAGCATATTTTCTTTTTTTTTGTATGCTGTTTGTATCTGAGGTTTCATCAGTATTACAACTTAATAAAGAAAAAGTTACTACTAAAAATAACTTACATAAATTTGAAATTTTCATTTTTTATTTTTTTTATACAAAAAAAATAAAAAAAAATATTTTATACAAATATTTTTCTCATGGAGTTATTGTTTTATAATTATTTTTCCAAAGCAATATCTATAACCTGTTCCATGCGGTTTACATAATGCACTTTCAGGTTGTTGAGATAATCCTGTTTTATTTCCTCAACATCTTTACGGTTGGCCTCACACAGGATAACTTCTTTTATTCCTGCTCTTGTTGCGGCAAGTAATTTTTCTTTAATTCCGCCAACCGGGAGCACTTTTCCGCGAAGAGTAATTTCTCCAGTCATAGCAAGATGAGGTTTTACTTTTTTGTTAGTGAAAGAAGAAACCATCGAAGTAAGCATGGCAATTCCGGCAGAAGGTCCGTCTTTTGGGGTAGCTCCTTCGGGAACGTGTACATGGATGTTTTTCTTTTCAATAAGTTCTTCATCTATGCCCAAATCTATGTGTTTTGCTTTAATATATTCTAAGGCGATAGTTGCAGATTCTTTCATTACCGTTCCTAGATTTCCGGTCATGGTAAGATTTCCTTTTCCGTTGCTGATGATGCTTTCTATGAATAAAATATCACCTCCGACACTCGTCCATGCCAATCCGGTTACCACTCCTGGAACATCTGTTAATTCGGATAAACTTTTTGGTCTTGGTACACCAAGAATTTCATCAATTTTATCAATAGAAATTTTAGCGTCATATTCTTTTACCAAAGCGGTTTGCAAAGCTACCCAACGAGCGATGGCTGCAATTCTTTTTTCTAAAGTTCTTACACCACTTTCAGAAGTGTGGGCTTCAATAATATGTTTAAGCTCTGGATTTCCCAGTTTGAATGATTTCGATGTTAAACCGTTTTCTTCCTGTTGTTTCTTAATTAAATGTCGTTTTGCAATTTCAATTTTCTCTTCCAAAGTATATCCTGCAATCTGAATAATTTCCATTCTGTCTAAAAGTGGCGTTTGGATTGTTGAAAGCGAGTTTGCAGTGGCTAAGAACATTACTTTAGACAAATCGTAACCCATTTCAAGGAAATTGTCGTAGAAAGAGCTGTTTTGTTCAGGATCGAGAACCTCCAGCAAAGCCGAACTAGGATCACCATGCATCCCTTTTCCTACTTTATCTATTTCGTCTAAAACAATGACAGGGTTAGATGTACCTGCTTTTTTAATAGACTGAAGAATTCTTCCCGCCATCGCGCCGATATAAGTTTTTCTATGACCACGAATTTCACTTTCATCATGAAGTCCGCCCAAAGAAACGCGCACATATTTTCTTCCTAAAGCATCGGCTACAGATTTACCTAAAGAAGTTTTACCAACTCCGGGAGGTCCTACCAATAATAGGATGGGAGATTTCATATTATTTTTTAATTTTAAAACAGCCATGTGCTCCAAAATTCTCTTTTTAATATCTTCTAAACCAAAGTGGGCTTTGTCTAAAACTTTTTGAGCCTTTTCTATGTCGAAAATATCTTTTGTGAACTTTTCCCAAGGAAGATCTGTGAAAAAATCCAGATAATTTCTCTGTACATTATAATCTGGCGAATTAGGATTCTGTCTTTGAAGTCTGTTGATTTCCTTTTGGAAATGCTCTTCAACTTCCGGTTTCCAATTTTTTGTAGACGCTTTTTGTTGAAGTTCTTCTACATCACTGTCCGGACCGCCGCCCAATTCATCCTGAATCGTTCTAATTTGCTGATTAAGAAAGTATTCTCTTTGTTGCTTATCTAAATCTTTAGAAGTTTTTTGATGAATCTGATTTCTAAGTTCCAGCTTTCTGAAATCTTCATGCATCATTTCATAGCATTTATTGGCTCTTTCCATCAGACTTTTCTCCTCAAGAAGCTTTTGCTTTTCAGGATAAGGAAAATTGGCATTAGTGCTCACGAAATTCAGTAAATCTTCGTTACTGCCCATGTTTTTGATTGCAAAATTGGCAGCGTTGGGAATATTGGGGTCAAGATCAATAATTTTTAAAGCCAGATCTTTAATGTTTTCCAATAAGGCTTCGTATTCTTCTTTGTTTCTTGGTTTACTGTCTTTTAATTTAACAATTTCAGCCTTTAGATAAGGTTTAGTGTCTGTAATTCTTTTAATTTTAAAACGCTGGAAACCTTTGGTTATAGCAGTTACATTTCCTTCAGGAAGTTTAATGATTTTTACAATTTTGGCTAAAGTTCCGATAAGATAAAGATCTTTTTCGCCAGGTTGCTCAATCTCGGAGTTTTTTTGGCTTACAATACCGATGAAATCGCCGTTCTGCTGTGCTTCTTCCAAAAGTGTGATGGAATTCTTTCTTCCTGCAGTTATAGGAATTACAACATTGGGAAACATTACCATATTTCTTACCGGAAGGATAGGGAAAATGGTTTGTATAGAGCTTTTTTCCTCATCTACATTAAGATCGGAAAGATTTATTTCTTCTGTTACGATATTAAAACCTTCATCGATGATATCATCAAAATTCATGTCTTCAAATTCTGCCATAATAAACTGAATGACAAATTGTCATTTATATTTTAAAGTAGTTATTGTCGTTTTACTCATTTCTCTAAAAGAGATCGTAATAAGTAATGAGTAAGAAGATTTGCCAAGATTAATGCCATTTGATGATTGCTAAAAAATCTGGTCAAAATTTCCGTTTTACAGGTAATTGCATTTTAAAAATTAAAATCACTACTTATATTTCTGTAATTTCTTAAAAATGTGTATTTTCGCACACTGATATAAAAACTATATTTATAAAATGGCAATTTTAGGACAGATTAGAAGTAGACCTTGGCTCTTGATGGGAGTAATCGCACTGGCTCTTTTGGCTTTTTTGGTAAATCCTGACAGCATTGATAAGGTTTTTGGTAAAAACCCAGATGTTTTAGGTAAAGTAAATGGTGATAAGATTACCCGAGAAGAGTATAACGATCAACTTTCTGTATTACAGCAGCAGGCAGAACAGCAGGGGCAGCCTAAAAATGGACTGGAAGAGCAAGCTTGGCAGCTTCTAGTACAGTCTAAATTAATAAAACAGCAGTTTGAGAAAATGGGCTTTACCATGACAGACGATTTATTCTGGAGCCAGATTCAGTTCGATCAGATGTTTGCTCAAAATCAACAGCTTTTTGACGAAAAAGGTAATTTTAAACTTCAGGAACTTAAAAAAGAAGTTGAAACTTTACAAAGTACTAATCCTGAAGGGTATAACCAGTGGCTGAAAACCAGAAAAACGATTGAATACAGAATCATGGCAAGACAGGTTTTTGCCAATATTTCTACGGGAATCACTACCGGTAAAAAAGAAGCTGAAGAATTAATGAAAGAAAGAGATCAGCTTGCAGATATCGATTTTGTGAAAGTAGATTATGCTTCTTATCTTCAAAAAAATAAAATTAAGGTTAGTACAGAAGATCTTAAGAATTATATCAGTCAGCATCCGGTAATGTTTAAAACAGAGCCGAGCAGAAATTTAGGAATTGTATATTTTCCTTCTAAGCCAAGTGTAGCAGATGAAGCTTCTGTAGAAAAAGAGATTAATAAACTTTATTCTCAGGGGACAGATGCAAGTGGTGGAAAAGAAAACTTCCAGAACACTACAAACGACTCTATGTTTGTAATGGCAAATTCAGATATGCCTTACAATAGCCAATATGTTACAGCAGCACAATTGCCGCTTACCTTGAAAGATAAAATTGCGACTGCAACAGTAGGAAAGGTATTTGGTCCTTATAAAGAGCAAAACTTTTATGTTCTTTCTAAATTGCTAGGTAAAAAGCCTTCAGATTCAACTTTGTCTAAACATATTTTAATTGCTTACAAAGGTGCTGAAAGATCTACAGCAACAAGAACCAAAGAACAGGCTAAAAAAATAGCAGATAGTTTATTGGCTGTAATTAAATCTAATCCTGCGAAATTTGCAGAAGGACTTAAGCTTTCTGATGAGCCTAATGCGGTGGAAAGAAATGGTAGCGTAGGTTGGACTACCCCTGAAAGTCAGTTTGCACCAGGGTATCTTAATTTCCTTGCATCGAATGCGAAGGGTTCTACAGGTTTAGCAGAAACTCAGTTTGGTTATCACATTATTAATGTTGAAGATAAAAAAGCCGGAACAATGGGGTATAAAGTTGCTCACGTTGTGAAAGAAATCAAACCTTCTGAAGCGACAGAAAATGAAGTAGATAAAAATGCAAGAAGATTTGCTCAACAAGTTTTAGGAAAATCTTTCAACGATTTTGTAAATATTGCTAAAAAATCTAACTTCCAGTATTCTAATGCTAAAGCAGCAAAAAGATTCGACGGAAAACTACAAGGTTTAGGGACAGATAAAGACGGTGAAATTATTGCTTGGGCATTCGATAAGAAGAGAGAAAAAGGAGATTCTGAATTATTTACAGTAGACGGAACAGGCGATAAAATTGTTGTTTATCTTAACGGAAAACAAGAAAAAGGTCTTGCAGATCCAGAATCTGTAAGAGATCAGATAGAAACAGTTGTACAAAATAAATTGGCAGCTAAGCAGATTTCAGAGAAAATAGGGAAAAGTACAAACCTGGATCAGGTTGCGAAAATGTTTGCTACTACGAAACAGTCAGGGCAAATCAATATGTTAAGTCCTAATATCGCAGGAGCAATGGAACCTAAAGTAGCTGGAGCAGCATTTGGAATTGCTAAAGGAAAAGTTTCTAACCCAATTGAAGGAGGAACAGGTGTTTATGTAATCATTAAAAAGAATGAAACAGTTAATAAACAACCTGGAGATGTGAAACAGTTTACAGAATCTGTAACTCAAAGAAATTCAGGAATGTTTGGTCAGGCTTGGCTTAAGAGTCTTCAGGACAATGCTGATATAGACGATTACAGAATTGAGATCTGGAGTAAGATGGGAAATCAGCAATAAAAGATACTTCAATCATATTAAAAAAAGTGGCAGAGTTTTTGCCACTTTTTTCATGTTTAACCCATAGCAATAGAGAAAAACATTAATATAAATGTACTATATTTGCTACATTAGAAAAAATTGAGAAAGTGAAATTCAGCAAAGAATTAAAAGCAGGTTTAATAGCACTTTTAGCCATTGTCGGCTTTGTTATTTTGTTCCAGTTTATGAAGGGCAGAAGCCTTTTTACAACAGATAATATCTTTTATGCAAAATATGATAATGTTGAAGGTTTAGCACAATCTTCACCAGTTTCCATTAATGGTTTAAAAGTAGGGCAGGTAGATAAAATCATCCCGCAGACAGGTAAAGACGGGAAGCTGTATTTTATCGTTAAAATTACCGTAGATGATAATTTTGAGTTTTCTAAAAATTCAAGCTTAGAAATTTTTGAACCAGGTTTAATGTCCGGTAAGGAAGTTAGAGTAAATCTTGTTTACGGAGGTCCCACTGCAAAAGATGGAGATACTTTGAAGGGAGCATTTAAACTTGGGATGATGAACAGCCTTTCTTCACAAGTTGGTCCGGTTAAAGATCAGCTACAAACGGTTTTGTACAGAGTAGATTCGCTAATGGCAAATGCCAATTTGGTGATGAATGCACAGAACAGAGAAGAAATTAAAGTTTTACTTCATAATCTAAACAAAACAGTAGGTGCTTTAGAAAATACTGCCGGAAGCGTAAATAAACTGGTAGGAAATAATGATCCTAAATTACAGAAAGTTCTGGATGAAGCGAGTGTAACCATGAAAAGTGGTAAAGTAACATTAGATAAATATGGAAATCTTGCTGAAAGTATCGATACCAAACAATTGAATCAAACAATTGCCAATTTAGATCAAACTGTAGGAGAACTTAATAAAGTGGTTGCAGGAATCGACAGAGGGGAAGGTAGTTTAGGTAAAATAATGAAAGACGATCAGTTATACAATAACCTGAATTCGGCTTCAACCAATCTAAATTCTTTAATTGAAGATTTAAAAGCTAATCCTAAGAGATATCTAAACTTCTCTGTTTTTGGAAAAAACAATAAAGACTAATAGCTATTTTTATGCAGTATCTTGATAATATTTTATTTCTGATATTACTTATTGCCGGTTTTGGGCTTTTTGCAAAAAGTCTGCAGAAAATTTACAGAAACATCAGGTTAGGAAGAGAGATTAACAGATCCGACAGAAAATCTGAACGTTGGGCAACTATGGCTCGAGTGGCTTTGGGGCAAAGCAGAATGGTGAAAAGACCTGTAGCAGGTATTCTTCACCTTTTCGTTTATGTAGGTTTTGTGATTATTAATATCGAATTGGTTGAAATTATTGTAGACGGTATCTTCGGAACGCATCGCTTTTTGGCTCAGGTTTTCGGACATGGCTTTTACAATTTTTTCACTGCAACATTAGAAGTTTTGGCACTTTTGGTAATTGTGGGAGTGGTTATCTTTTTCATCAGAAGAAATTTCTATGGTGTTAAGAGATTAACCATGAAAGAACTGTTCGGATGGCCAAAAGAAGATGCCAATTGGATTTTGATCATTGAATTTGCCTTAATGGTGGCTTTTTTCACCATGAATTCTTCAGACTTCATTTTGCAGCAGAGAGGTGTTTTAGCACAACATGGAAGTTTTCCGATAAGCGAAATGTCTTTGGTTCCGTTTTTAGAAATTTTCAGTTTTCATGATAGTTTCTTAATGGTTATTGAAAGAGGAGCTTGGTGGTTTCACTTTGTGGGAATTCTGTTCTTTATGAATTACCTGTATTATTCTAAGCACTTGCATATAATTTTGGCATTTCCAAGTACGTGGTTTGCCAACTTAAATCCTTATGGAAAGTTTAATAATCTGGATTCTGTAACGAAAGAAATTAAGTTGATGATGGATCCTAATGCAGATCCTTATGCTGCACCGGCGGAAGCAGATGCAGAAGCACCTTCAAAATTTGGTGCAGAAGATATATTCGATTTAAATCAGGTTCAGTTGCTTAATGCTTACTCTTGTACAGAATGCGGAAGATGTACTTCTGTATGCCCGGCAAATATTACCGGTAAAAAATTATCTCCAAGATTAATTTTAATGAAAACGAGAGACCGTTTGGAAGAAGTCAGTAAGAATATTGATAAAAACGGGAAGTTTGAAGACGATGGCAAAAAATTACTGAATGATTATATTACGAAAGAAGAACTTTGGGCATGTACAACTTGTAATGCATGTACAGAAGCCTGCCCTGTTCTTTTAGACCCGCTTTCTATCATTTTCGAAATGAGAAGATTCTTAGTGATGGAACAATCTGCTGCACCACAGGAATTGAATCTCATGATGACGAACGTTGAAAATAATGCGGCACCGTGGCAATACAATCAGGCAGATCGTCTAAACTGGGCAAAAGACTAATCAGATAATTAATCAATTTGAAATTTGAAAACGGGTTGTTCTACACATTTTTCAAATTCTCAAATTCTCACATTTTCAAATTGAACAAGATGGATTTCAATATAAAAACAATGGCAGATTATGCTGCCGAAGGTAAGTCTCCTGAAGTTTTATTTTGGGTAGGATGTGCGGGAAGTTTTGATGACCGTGCTAAAAAAATTACTAAAGCTTTTTGTAAAATTTTAAATAAAATTGGGGTAGAATTTGCTGTTCTGGGTCAGGAAGAAAGTTGTACCGGAGATCCTGCAAAACGTGCAGGGAATGAATTTATTTTCCAAATGATGGCAATGACGAATATTGAAATTCTGAATGCCTACGAAGTAAAAAAAATCGTTACCGCTTGTCCGCACTGCTTCAATACACTCAAAAATGAATATCCTGGTTTAGGAGGAAAATATGAAGTGATTCATCACACTCAGTTTTTAAGACAACTTATGGAAGAAGGAAGGCTGAAGATTGAAGGTGGAACTTTCAAAGGTAAAAAAATAACTTTCCATGATCCTTGTTATTTAGGAAGAGCCAATAATGAGTACGAAGCACCAAGAGTGTTATTAGAAAAGCTGGATGCAGAATTGGTAGAGATGAAACGTTGTAAAACCAACGGCCTTTGCTGTGGAGCTGGTGGAGCACAAATGTTTAAAGAGCCCGAAAAAGGTAACAAAGACATTAATATAGAAAGAACAGAAGAAGCCCTTTCTTTTGAACCTAAAGTCATTGCTACCGGATGCCCTTTCTGTAATACAATGCTTACAGATGGTGTAAAGCATTTCAATAAAAATACCGAAGTAGAAGTTAAAGATATTGTAGAACTTTTGGCGGAGGCAGAAGATTTGTAATTAAAAATTCAGCAAAGGATAAATCTTGAGTTTATGAAATTAAAATGGGGTTTATCCTTTGTTTTTTTTATTGTCTGTTTGGGGTTTCTTACTTATTCTTGTTATCAAAACAGAGTTTACGACTGGGATATGCCCGGATATTTGGGAAGTATTCTCTCGTGGGAAAATCCGGATAATCCGCAAAAAGTTCATCAGATAGTTTATTCGTCCATTAAAAAAGAAGCTTCTGAACTAGAGTTTCACGATATTGTTGCTTACAACCACGCCAACGAAGTTTTTGCGGCAGATTATAAAGCTTTTGATGAGCAATTGCCCTATTATCAGATAAAATTAGGGTTTAACGTTGCCGTTTATGCGTTGTATAAAATAGGATTTAGCGGTCCTCATTCTGTGCTTTTAGTTAATATTTTTTCTTATTTTATTGCAGGATTATTGCTTTTTTATTTGGTTAAATTTTTATTTCCTTCCCAATATTTTCTTGCTCCATTAGTTTCACTGGGCATTCTATCTTTACCTCCAGTAAAAAGTATGGCAGAAAACCCAACGCCCGACACTTTTCTTTTTCTTTTTACTTTACTTTTTACCATAAATGTTCTTCAGAATAAGAATATTTGGGTTCGGTTTATTATTCTCGTTTGCTGTGTACTCATAAGACCAGATTATATCCTTTTTGCTGGAACATATTTGTTTGCAGTAATTGTTTTTGAATTCTTATATAACAGTAAAAAAATAAATTACATAGCGATAATTCAAGGGGTTGTATTGGCTTCAATTTACCTGTCTATTATTACTTATTACCATTATCCGGGATGGAATGATCTTTTCTATGACAGCTTTTTTTACAGGAGACCTGTAATTTCCGCTGAAAATGCAGATTTTACCGCCAAAAGATATTTAGATTTTCTTTTTATTAAATTAATCAACTTCAAAAAAATAAGTTTGGCTTCTATTATTCTTTTGGGAACTCTATTTTATGTTACCAAAGACAAATGGACACGTATTTTAGGGGTTTTATTCTATGCGAATATTTATATAAAGTTTGTGTTTTTCCCAGACAGTGCCAATCTTAGGTTTTTTATAGGTTTTGTCATCCTTCTCTTTATAGTTTTGCTTTATGCAGTCAGTAAAAAATACAATGGTTTCCAAATCAGGAAAATTGCGTAATTTTACTCTCTAAAATTATTTACAATGAAAATTGAAGATTCTAATATTGTTGAAGCTAACGATTACAGAGTTATAATATATCCAGCATCCAGACCTTTCACAACCAAAGAAGCAAAAGTTATTACCGAAAAGCTTTACGATTTTTTGGCAGGTTGGGCGGCTCATGGAAAACCGCTTTCTTCATCATTTAAAATTGAAAAAAATCAGTTTATCGTAATCTGTGTAGATGAAGAAAAAGAAATGGCTTCAGGATGCAGTATTGATGCTTTAGGGAAAATAATGAGAGAAATTGATGAGGAATACGATTTGGGATTATTCGACAGAATGAAAGCAAGTTTCGTAGAAAATGGAGAAGTAAAAACACTAAAACTTTTAGACTTTAAAAACAAAATAAGAAGCGGAGAAATCTCCAAAGACATAGAAGTTTTCGATTTTTCTAAAAACACGTATTTAGAATTTCTGGGTAATTTCCTCTTGCCGTTTAACAAAAGCTGGGCAGTTACAATAAAGTAACTTCAAAAAAAATAAAAGAAAAATCCTCTTGGTTTATAAACTATTGAGGATTTTTTATGAATTTCCTCCATGTCAAAAGTTTTATTCTTAACTACAGCCCATCATTATAATGATGACAGAATCTTTTTCCATCAGGCAAAAGAGCTGAAAAATCATGGGTTTGATGTGGGAATTTGCAGTCTTTCATCAGCTTTTGAAGGTGAAATTGATGGAATAACTATAAAATCCATTAATATTTTACAACAGTCTACCAAAAAGAAAATTCAAAAATTTATCGAAGTTTGCGAAGCTTTTCAGCCAGACTGTATTTTGTGTTCGGAACCCATTGCGGTATTTGCTGCTAAAAATTTTAGTAAAACTAAAAAAGTAAGCATCGTTTATGATATTACAGAATGGTATCCCGCAATGTCTATGTTAGAGCCTTACGGTTTGTTTGAGAAATTCTTTCAAGGTTTAAAGTTTTTTCTTATCCAGTGTTACGCAGGATTTCTGAGTAATCATTTTATCTTCGGAGAAGAAACTAAGAAATTTCCTCTGAGGTATCTTTTTCCATTGAAGAAAAGAATAATCCTGCCGTATTATCCGAGCCCGGAATTTGTTTCAGAAAATATAAAAAAACTGACTCCAAATGAAATTACCCTTTGCTATACAGGAGCTATTTCTGAAGATAAAGGGATTGGGAATTTTTTTGAAACTATTGAAGTTCTCAAGCAAAGAAACCCGGAGCTTGATATAAAAATTCTTATTGTAGGTTCTGCAAGAACCGTGGCCGACAAAGAATTTTTTTCTAAAATTCTTTCGAAATCTTCGGTAAAAAATATTGAAATTAAAAAACCAGCTTCCTTCGAAACGTTTACCAAAACTTTTGAAAACGCAGATATTTGTTTCGATTTAAGAAATTTTAATTTTGAAAATCATCATTCGCTTCCGATTAAGCTTTTTTATTACATGGGAGCGGGAAAACCGATTATTTACTCAAATTTAAAGGGAATAAGTCAACATTTGGATGTTTCAGGCTTTGGATTTTTAGTAAATCCCAAAAATTCTGAAGAAATTGCCATTTCCATCGAAAATTACATCAAAAATCCTCATTTATATGATCTTCATGCTTCTAATGGAAGAAAATCATTTTTAAATCATTATAATTGGCAGAAAATCAGTAATTCTTTCGTTAACTTTATTCGAAATTCTTTACCTAAAAGCAAACCATGAAACAGCTTAAAGTTGTTCAGACATTTATATCAAGATTTCTTATTTTGATACTGAGCTTTGGCTTAGTCATCTTTTCCACTAATATGTGGGGAAGCGAAGGGAAAGGCACTATTTCTATTGTCGTGGCAAATGTGGCATTGGTTAGTTTTTTCAGCAGTATTTTTTCGGGGAGCAGTACCTCTTATTTTGCGAGAAAATTTAAAATCGAACAGGTTTTACTATATTCTTATGTTTGGTCGGTTATTATTGGTTTAGCCATTCCTTTACTGTTTAGTTTTATTTCTGTTGAGAGAGAATATTTATATTATTTAATCGGAATTTCTATTCTGTCTTCCTTGCTTTTTACCAATATCAATCTGTTTGTAGGAATACAAAACATACGGCTTTTTAATATATATACAGTTTTACAGCAACTTGTACACATTCTATTCATTGCAGTTCTTATTTATGTTGTTCAGCTTAAAGATGTTTCTGTTTACTTTTTATCACACGTTTTTTGCCTTTTAGTATTATTTTTAACAAGTCTTTTTTTGATTCTTAAAAATTGTAGAATTTCAGAATTTTCTTTCTCAAAAGAAGTGTTTTTCAGCATGTTAGATTATGGTTGGAAAACCCAGCTCAGTGCATTCGTGCAATTTCTGAATTACCGGCTGTCTTTCTATTTTCTGGAATATTTTGAAGGCATTGCTGCAGTCGGCATTTTCTCCATCGGAATTACTTTTTCTGAAGCCATTTGGACGATTACCAGAAGTATTGCAGTTGTGCTTTATTCTGATGTGGTAAATAGCAGTAGCAGAGAAAATTCTATTCTTAAAACAAAATCTTCACTAAAAGTTTCGTTTTCGTTAATGCTCATTTTTATTTTGGGTATAATCATTATTCCCGGATTTGTTTACACGGAAATTTTCGGTAAAGAATTTAGTGAAACTAAAAAGATTATGCTTTTACTGTGTCCCGGGATTTTTGCAATTGCAGTAAGTGATATGGTTGGTTATTATTTTTCCGCCATCAAAGAATTAAGAATTTTAAATATAAAATCAATTGTAGGATTACTCATTACTGTATCTTTTTCATTTTTCGCTATCCCGAAATGGGGAATTACAGGAGCGTGTATGGTTACCACATTTTCTTACGTTGTTTCTGCCGGAATTCTGTTTTGGAAATTTTATCGTTCCACAGATTTTCAGATGAAAGATTTTATCGTTTCAAAAGATGAAATAAAAACTTTTATTACAAATTTTTCTAAGAAAAGAGCTTAGTGATTCTTACAAAAAGTAAATGTTAAATTCTTATTTTTACCATTCTAAAAAGCCTTAAACATGTGCGGAATCTGCGGTTATTATTCATTTAAAAAAGAAGTTTCTTCTGAAAATATTTTGACGATGAATAACGCAATTCGTCATCGCGGTCCGGATGATGAAGGCTTTTGGATTTCAGATGGAGTTACCGGACATCCCTTTGCTGGTAAAGATTCTACAGTAAAAATTAAAGAAAAATACCCTCTTTTAAATGAAAATTTCTCGAAAATTGCCTTAGGATTTCGGCGACTTTCAATTTTAGATTTATCTGAAAGGGGACATCAACCGATGGTTTCGGAAGACAGAAAAGTTACCGTTACCTTCAACGGAGAAATTTATAATTTTAAAAAAATAAGAAAAGAGCTTGAAGATTTAGGATATTCGTTTGAAAGTAGTTCTGATACAGAAGTTATCGTAAAATCCTATCTGGAATGGGGAACGGATGTTTTTGAGAAATTGGATGGCATGTTCGCAATTGCGTTAGTAGATTTAGACCATCAAAAACTCATTCTTGGAAGAGACAGAGTGGGATTAAAGCCCTTGTTCTATTATAAAAATGACCATGCTTTAATCTGGGCTTCAGAAATTAAATCGATTCTGAAAAATGAATTTGTAAAAACTGAAATTAACTGGAATGGAGTATATACCAATTTTCTTTTTCAGACAACTTTGGCTCCCGAAACCTGTTTTCAGAATATTTTTTCATTAGAACCTGCAAGTTTTTTAACCGTTGATTTGAACGATTTCTCTTTTTCAAAACAAATGTATTGGGATTTTCCTGTTCAGAAAAACGAAAATATTACCGAAAATGAAGCTATAGAAAATGTAGACTATTTGCTCTCTAATAGTGTTCAGAGTCAGCTTTTTGCCGATGTTCCGGTGGTTAGTATGATGAGCGGAGGGATAGATTCTACACTCATTACGGCAAAAGCGAAAAGTTTTAAAGAAGATATTAATGCTTTTACCATTTCTTATCAGTTTTCGGAAAGCGAAGTAAAAAATGCTTCTTTACTGGCAGAAAAATACCATGTTTCTCATGATGTAAAAAAAGTTTCGGATGAAGAAATTTTAAATAAGCTTAAAGAAAATATACAGCATTTTGAAGAGCCTTACAGTAGTCTGGAAGTTTTAATGAATGCTGCGGAATACGCTAAAGAGCTTGGTTTTAAAGTAGTTTTAAGTGGAAATGGAGCCGATGAACTTTTTGCCGGATATTCACATTCTTTAAAGCTGAATCAATGGCTTTTTATGAAGGTTTTCAATTTTGTGCGTCATTTTATTTTTACCAATGATTCTTTTTCAAGAAAAGTTAAAAATTATTTTTCTCAGGATAATATGCTCGATTTTTTCAGGCAAAGTCAGGTTGGGATGAAGCCTTTGGAAACCAAAAGCATTTTCAAGGAAGAAATTTTAAAATCTGTTGAAACCGATTTAAACAGCAAAAAACTATCTGAAACTCAAGATTACGAAGGACTTTTTGAATATGATATGAGGTATTCTCTCTCTTCTCATCATGTATTCAGAGATGATCTGAGTGCCATGAAGTATGGCGTAGAGTTTCGATATCCTTATCTGAGTAATGATTTAATAGATTATGTTTCTTCTTTGCCCGAGAAATTGCGTTATAATGGGAGAATTAATAAGCCTTTATTGAGAAAAGTGGGCGATAAATATCTTCCTTCGGAGATTTTACAAATGCCAAAACGGGGTTTTTCTTTCCCGTTGGCTCATTTCATCAGAACCGAGCCAAAAGTAAGGTCGTTTATAGAAGAAAATCTGGATAGTCTTAAAAAAAGAAATTTTTTCAATTCAGAAACGGTGGATGATTGGTGGGAAAATCAAAATACAGATTTCGACTGCATAAAAATTTGGCAACTGGTAACTTTTGAACTTTGGTATCAAAAATATTTCGAAAACTAATGAACTTTTTTATTAAAATTTTACCTTTGCACGTAATGAAGAAATATTTTCTTGTTTATATTTTGATAGGTCTTACACTTTTAAGCTGTGGAAGTGATGACGACTCTTTGCAGAAAGTAGATCAGAAACTGCAGATTTTCATGAAAGACAGTGCCGGAAACGATTTGGTAAATCCTGTAAAAGTGGGGTCTTATTCCGGAATAATTTGGAATGATGAACTGGCATCTAGTGATATTGCGAATGTTAATTTTACCAGACCTATGCTTTCAGATTCTACTTTTTATATGGAGTATTTGGCAGGGGCTACAAGAGAATTTGTGTCTGAATCTTCAGATGGAAGTAAAATTTATAGATCCGAAATTCAGGTTTCGCTCACTAAAAAATTATCTGCCACACAGTTTGCTCCTGTGGATATCGATACATTACAGATATTTTACAGAATGACTCCTTCGGTTTTTGAAGTTTCTCAGGTATATTTTAATAAATCTTTGAAGTTTACAAAAATTCCAGATCAGCCGAATGTGGTTACAATCATAAAATAATCTTAAATTTGCACAATTCTGTTGGAAGACGTTTGATATATGTCTTAAAAACAACCAACAATAAACATCTAATACCCAACAACAAAAATGTTACAGGTTAATTTTTTGCGCGATAATAAAGAACGCGTTTTAGAAGGTCTTAAAAAAAGACAGTTCAAAAATCTTGAGCTGGTAGATGAGGCTATCGCTACAGATGAACAGAGAAAAAAAATTCAGTTCGAATTAGACTCTCAACTTTCAGAGATTAACAAAATTTCTAAAGAAATCGGTCTCTTAATGAAAGAAGGGAAAAAAGAAGAAGCTGAAGCATCAAAATCTAAAACAGCACAATTTAAAGAATCGAGCAAAGAATTACAGTCTCAGTTAGAGGTAAAAGAAAAAGCTTTATTAGATATTCTATATCAAATTCCCAATATCCCCAACGAACTGGTGAAAAATGGAGCTACTGCCGACGATAATGAAACAATTTATCAGTCTCATGATGTAGAAGGATTGGGAGATGGTGCTATTCCTCACTGGGAATTGGCAAAGAAATATAATCTCATCGATTTTGAATTGGGCGTAAAAATCGCAGGTGCAGGATTTCCGGTTTATTTAGGAAAAGGAGCCAGATTACAGAGAGCGTTAGTTCAGTATTTCTTAGACAAAAATGTTGATGCAGGTTATCTGGAGGTAAATCCGCCTCACGTAGTGAATGAAGCTTCAGGATACGGAACAGGGCAATTACCGGATAAAGAAGGTCAAATGTATTACATTCAGGCAGACGATTTATATTTAATTCCAACTGCTGAAGTTCCGGTTACTAATTTGTATCGCGATGTTCTGTTGGACGAAAAAGATCTGCCGATAAAAAATACAGCATTTTCTCAGTGTTACAGAAGAGAAGCTGGAAGTTATGGAGCTCATGTAAGAGGATTAAATCGTTTGCACCAGTTTGAAAAGGTAGAAATCGTAAGAATAGAAAAACCAGAAAACTCTTATGCCGTTTTGGAAGAGATGGTAGAGCATATAAAAAGTATTCTTGAAGATTTAGAATTGCCTTACAGAGTTTTAAGATTGTGTGGAGGAGACACAGGCTTCGCTTCTGCAATGACTTACGATTTTGAAGTTTGGAGTGCCGCTCAGGAAAAATGGCTGGAAGTAAGTTCTGTTTCAAATTTTGAAACTTTCCAGGCAAACAGGTTGAAGTGCCGTTATAAAGCAGACGGGAAATCTCAGCTTGTTCACACCCTAAATGGTTCAGCAATGGCATTACCGAGAATTATGGCAGCTTTATTAGAAAACAACCAAACGGAAGAAGGCATCAGACTTCCTAAGAAGATTGCAGAATACGCAAAATTCGATTTAATCAACTAAGGGTTTTCATTATAAAATATAAAGGTTGCTGTAATGGCAGCCTTTTTTGTTTGCCATAAAGATTGAAATCAACAACGATTGTTTACAAACTTTGTTTTAAAAATATGCCCGAAAGTTTTGTAAACATATTAAATTTGTAATTCATTTAAATTTTAAATACCAATATTAAACAATGTCAAGAATTCTTACCGGCATACAAGCCACCGGAACACCGCATCTAGGAAATTTGTTAGGTGCAATTATTCCTGCAATTGAACTTTCAAAAAAGGAAGGAAACGAATCGTTTTTATTTATTGCCAATCTTCATTCTCTTACCCAGATTAAAGATGCAAAAGAACTGAAACAGAATACCTACGAGATTGCTGCGGCTTGGCTTGCTTGTGGATTAGATACCGAAAAAACATTTTTTTACAGACAGAGCGACATCCCTGAAACCTGTGAACTTTCTTGGCATTTATCATGTTTTTTTCCTTATCAGAGACTTACATTAGCACATTCATTTAAAGATAAAGCAGACCGTTTGCAGGATGTTAATGCAGGTTTGTTTACATATCCTATTCTTATGGCGGCAGATATTTTATTGTATGATGCCGAAATTGTTCCTGTAGGAAAAGATCAGTTGCAGCATTTAGAAATTGCCCGTGATGTTGCTTCTAGATTTAATAATCAGATGGGAGAAGTTTTTGTATTGCCACAATCTGAACTTCAGGAAAGTACGAAATATGTTCCCGGGACAGACGGTCACAAAATGTCTAAATCCAGAGGGAATATTATTAATATATTTTTGCCAGAAAAAGAACTGAAAAAGCAGGTGATGAGCATAGAGAGTGATTCTAAAACACTGGAAGAGCCTAAAGATCCTTCAACAGATAAGACATTTGCCATCTACGAACTCATCGCAACCCCTGAACAGACTGAAGAATTAAGAGCAAAATATGAAGCAGGTAATTTTGGTTATGGACATGCTAAAAAAGAGCTTTTAGATTTAATTTTAGTGAAGTTTGCTCAGGAAAGAGAACTTTTCTCATATTACATGAATAATCTTAGCGAATTGGAAGCAAAACTTCAGGAAGGAGCCGAAAAAACCCGAGTAATTGCTACCGAAACAATGAAAAGAGTTAGAGAGAGTTTGGGAATTTAGAAAAATAATTACTTAAAAAAAGCTGATTCAAAATCTGAATCAGCTTTTTTTTTATTTGTTAACTTTAAATCTTTTATCCGGAGTACCGTCTTTTTTCAGTTTTTGGTTTTCTTTATACCTTTTATCTGGTGTTCCGTCTTTTTTCAGTTTTACTGCTGGTTTTGCAGCAGGAGTTTCTGCAGCTTTTGCAGGTTTTACCTGTTTTGTAGTAGTAGTTTTGTTGGCTGTTTTAGCAGCTGGAGCTACTTGTTGAGCAGAAGCAAGTCCAAGTCCTAATACGATAGACATTGCTGTTAAGAATTTTTTCATTTGTTTTTATATTTTACAAGAGTAAATTTTATGAATATCCGTAATTTATCATAACTTTTGTATATTTGTAGTAATCAAACAATTAGATATGAATTTATTCAGTTTTTCAGCACATTTTGGGACAG
>NZ_JADQBD010000034.1:0-32515 GCF_017808115.1 Chryseobacterium sp. RR2-3-20
AAAAAGTTTATTGAAACAAAGTTCAATAAACTTTCTATATCATCAGTAACAATCAGTAGTACAAAGAATTTTACCAACTATTTTTGACTAATAAACCTTATTTAAGAATACAAAAAAACCTTCCAAATTTGGAAGGTTTAAGTATTTTAAAGAATCTATATTCTCTTAGAGTAATAATGTTAGAGGATTTTCAAGATAAGTTCTCAATGTTTGTAAAAACTGTGCTCCCGTAGCTCCATCCACCACTCTGTGGTCACAAGCAAGAGAAAGTTTCATTGTATTTCCTACCACAATTTGTCCGTTTTTCACAACAGGCTTTTCAATAATAGCTCCTACAGAAAGAATTGCAGCATTTGGCTGATTGATGATACTAGTAAACGTTTCAATTCCGAACATTCCTAAATTTGAAATTGAGAAAGTAGAACCTTCCATTTCATTAGCTTTCAGTCCTTTAGACTTAGCTCTTCCTGCCATATCTTTAACAGACTCGGAAATTTGAGTATACGTCATCTGATCTGTATTTTTAAGAACAGGAACCACCAATCCGTCAGGAATTGCCACAGCAACACCGATATTAATGTTTCCTCTATGGATAATCTTGTCCCCTGCCCAACTAGAATTCACTTGTGGATGCTTTCTCAAAGCAACAGCCGTTGCTTTAATAATCATATCATTGAATGAAATTTTTGTATCCGGTAAAGAATTGATTTCTTTTCTAGCTTCAATGGCTTTATCCATATTAATTTCAACCATCAGATAATAGTGAGGAGCAGTAAATTTGCTTTCACTTAATCTTTTAGCGATAATATTTCTTACCTGTGAATTTGGAGTTTCAGAATCTTCACCCTGTACAAAGCTTAATGCTACTTGTGAAGCAGCAGGAGCTGATGGTTGCGTTGCAGTTGATGCTTTAGATGCAGAAGGTTGATAGTTTTCGATATCTTTCTTCACAATTCTTCCGTTTTCTCCGGAACCTTGCACCGCATGAATATCTACCCCTTTTTCTTCTGCCATTTTTTTAGCAAGAGGAGAAATAGCTACTCTTTCTGAAGAAGAATGATTTACAGCAACATCTTCTTTTTTATTTTCTTTTTGAGTTTCAGATTTTTGCTCGGCAGGTTTTTCTGATTTTGCAGCCGACATTGAAGTTCCTACATTTGAAACATCTGTTCCTTCAGGACCAATCATAGCCAAAACCGAATCTACCGGAGCAGCACCGCCTTCTTCAACACCTTGCTTTAATAATACTCCATTAAATTCAGATTCGAAATCCTGAACAGCTTTATCGGTTTCTATTTCAGCAAGAAGATCTCCTTCTTTTACAGTATCACCAACATTTTTATGCCATTTAGCCACTTTACCTTCCGTCATGGTATCCGAAAGTCTAGGCATTGTAATAACTTCTACTCCTGCAGGAATTTCCGCAGTAGTTTGTTCAACGCTTGTAGAGCTGTTTTCTGTTTTAGATTCTTCTTCAGATTTTTTTTCTTCAGAAGCAGTTGCAGAAGGAGCAGAACCTGTTAAACCAGAAATATCCTCACCTTCGCTCCCAATAATTGCCAAAACAGAATCTACTGCAGCTGCATTTCCTTCTTCTACTCCTACGTATAATAGTGTTCCTTCTATTTCAGATTCAAAATCCTGAACAGCTTTATCGGTTTCTATTTCTGCTAAAATATCACCTTCTTTTACTTTATCTCCTACTTTTTTATGCCATTTCGCCACTTTACCTTCCGTCATAGTATCCGAAAGACGTGGCATTGTAATAACTTCTGCCATAATTTATTTTAATTTGAAAATTTGGTAATTTGTTAATTTGAAAATTAAAAAAGATACGATAATAAATCATTTTCAAACTTTCAAACTTTCAAATTGATTTATTATCTTTTAGTTTTCTAATTTATCTAAGAAAGGATAATCTTCCTGAGCATACACATAATCATAAATCTTATCAGGATCAGGATATGGTGAGTTTTCCATAAACTCGATACATTCTTCAACAAAATCTCTGGATTTATTGTCTATCGCTTCCAATTCTTCTTCTGTAGCCCATTTGTGCTCTAAAATTCTTTCTTTTACAAGCTCAATAGGATCATCTTTTTTATGGATAGCTACTTCCTCTTTAGATCTGTAAGGTTCAGCATCCGACATAGAATGCCCTCTGAATCTGTAAGTTCTCGCTTCAATAAAAGTAGGACCGTCTCCTCTTCTTGCTCTTTCAATCGCTTCATAAGCAGCTTCTGCCACTTTTTCAGGATCCATAGCATCTACAGCGAGACAAGGCATTTCGTATCCTAGACCTAATTTGTAGATATCTTCATGGTTAGCAGTTCTTTTTACAGAAGTCCCCATTGCATACTGGTTGTTTTCCACAACGAAAACTACCGGTAACTTCCAGTTCATTGCCATGTTGAAAGTTTCATGTAAAGAACCCTGTCTTGCAGCACCATCTCCAAAGAAACAGATGTTTACCGCTTTTCTGTCGAAATATTTATCTGCAAAAGCAATACCTGCACCCAAAGGAATCTGTCCCCCTACAATACCATGACCTCCGTAGAAACGGTGTTCTTTACTGAAAATATGCATAGATCCTCCCATACCTCCGGAAGTACCCGTTGCTTTACCGCAAAGTTCTGCCATAATTCTTTTAGGATCTACTCCCATCGCCATTGGATGGATGTGACATCTGTAAGCCGTAATCATGCTATCTTTGGATAAATCCATTGCGTGAGTAAAACCTGCAGGAATCGCTTCCTGACCATTGTACAAGTGTAAAAAACCTCTGATTTTTTGCTTTAAATAAAGAGAACGGCATTTATCTTCAAACCTTCTCCACATTGTCATATCTTCATACCACTTCAGGTATACTTCTTTTGAAAATTCTTTCATGTGATAGCTCTTGCTTATTTATGATGAAATAGTTGAGCAAAAATATAAAAAAACTTTGTTTTTATTATACACAGAACAATTGTTTTTTTGTTTATAGTATTATATTTACACTTCAGAATTAGTTTATGGAAGAAAAAAAGACTTCATCCCTTATTATTATTTCGAGAATTATCTCAGATTTTTTCAATCCATTGGTTTCGCTATTTATTTATTTTCTTTATTCCAGCATTAAAATATATACCTTAAAAGAAGCGGTACTGCATTTTCTTCCTATATTATTAATCACCATAGCTCCTATTATAGGATGGATTTACTGGAATGTAAAAACCGGAAAATATACCAATATGGATGTTTCTAACCGTATTCAGAGAAAAAGTCTGTATATATTTATTGCGGTATGTATTATGTTGTATCAGGTCTATCATTATCTCGTTCATGGTTTTCTGGATTTTGTAATGCTTTTTATTCTAATTCTTCTTTTTGCTTTACAGTACAGTAATTTGTATATTAAAAGTTCTATGCACACCGCTTTTAATGTTTTCGTAGCTGCACTTTTCTTTCATTATGACTGGATTGCGGGGTTATTATGGCTAATGATTGCCTGTTTGGTAGGAATTACAAGAGTGATTTTGAAAAGACACACCGTAAAAGAAGTATTTATGGGAGCCGGTATCGCAAGTTTGGTATCTTTTATTTATCTTTATTGCAGTATTCAATTTCAACACTAAGAATATTTTATGAAAATTAATCATCTCACTTCTGCAGAAGAAAATTTAATGAAGCTTTTTTGGAAACTAGACACGTTTTATCTGAAAGATATTATGGAGCAGCATCCTGAACCTAAACCTCATCAGAATACAGTTTCTACGTATCTTAAAATTTTAGTGGAGAAAGGTTATCTTTCTACAGAGAAAGAAGGCAGAATCTTTAAATATAAAACGGCATTGCCTTTAGAAGAATACAAGAAATTTATTCTTTCTGAACTTGCTGCTCATTTTTTTAATGGATCAGGAAAAGAAATTGTAGATTTTTTACTGAGCGAAGACTTTCTTACGGAGGAAGATTTACAAAATTCTTACAATCTGAAAATTGAATTGAATACCACTAAAAAGAAAGAACCGGAGCTGGAATATGCCGAAGAAGTTCTGAAAATTAAGAAAAGTAAAAAGGGAAAAGAAAAGAAAAAGAAGAAAAAAGAACAAAACAAAGCATAAAAAAAGCGGCTCGAAAGCCGCTTCATTATTTTACCAACGGTTTCCACCGCCATTTCCGCCACGGTTGTTTCCGTAACCACCACCGTTTCCACCACGGTTGTTACCATAACCACCTCCGCTTCTATTATTATCGAAACTTCTTCTTGGTTTTTCTTCTCTTGGTTTAGCTTCAGAAACGTTAAGAACTTTTCCGTTAAATTCTTTTTGGTTAAGCGCTTCTACAGCCTGCTGCCCTTCTTCGTCACCCATTTCGATAAATCCGAAACCTCTTGAGCGACCAGTTTCTCTGTCTGTTACAATTTTAGCAGATGATACATCGCCAAATTCTGCAAATAAATCGTGCAACTCATATTCTTTAGTTGCGTAGTTGATGTTTGAAACAAAAATGTTCATTTAAAAAAAATTAAAAAATTAATAAAAAATTGGAATATAAAAGAAAAGCAACATAATAATGAACATAATATTGATTCCAAATATAAACGTCTGCAAGATACAACTTATAATTTCATAGCAAAGTATATTATGAAATTATTTTAATAAAATTTTAATCAAAACAATATTTTAATAAAAACTGTTAATCTATTATGAAATTTTCATGAATAATTTTTAAAATAAAAACTATTCGCAGTAGATAAAAACATAATTCCTCATAAGAGAAATAAAATATACTGGGAATACGCATGAAAATCATTATTCTTCGCTTTTAACTTTACAAATTTTAATAACTGAAGAAGATTGGCTCTCTTTTTGTGATGCCGTAACCATGAAAACAATATTTATCGTAGAAGATGAGACAGGCATCCGTGATGCATTACAGCTACTCCTGTCATTTGAGAATTATGATGTAAGATCTTTCTCTACCGCAGCATTGTTCAACAGCAGAGATAAATCTGTGGTTCCGGATATTTTTATTCTGGATGTAAAACTTCCGGACGGTTTGGGAACAGATCTTTGTAATCAGATTAAACAAGATCCTTTAACAGCCGATATCCCTGTAATGATTATCAGTGCTCACGCCAAAGCAGAACAGGTAACTAATTCCTGTGAAGCAGATGAATTTATCCCTAAACCTTTTGATATAGATGATGTTCTGGTAAAAATTGAAAGCTTAAT
The DNA here is from genome assembly GCF_017808115.1 of Chryseobacterium sp. RR2-3-20. NCBI lineage: Bacteria > Pseudomonadati > Bacteroidota > Flavobacteriia > Flavobacteriales > Weeksellaceae > Chryseobacterium > Chryseobacterium sp. RR2-3-20. Next base: position 5,217 of record NZ_JADQBD010000034.1, read on the forward strand.
CAGTAAAAAAAATTCAGTATCTCTATAAATAAACAGAAAAGACCATTTTGTATTATATTAAATGGTCTTTTTTGACTTATATGAATAATCATGAATATTAAAATAACTAAAAGCTTTTTTACATTTTTATACACCCAATTTTCTATTCAAGAACTTATTCCTTTACTTTGAGATATGGTTTATCTGATGTATTATGAATTGCTTTAGCACAGACAAACCTCTCCTTTCCCATTTTACTGAATCTACTACCCCTTTTCCTCAACCGGATTTCATTTTTCAGTATTAACAACTAAAGAACTCATCCAATAATGGAGACAACAGTTGTGAATTGCTTTCATTTTTCAGTATCTTTGAGATACACAACAACCTCAAAAAATAATCTACTGGTTTTCAGTAGATTATTTTTACTTTTAGGATTGAGAATTTAGAATAATTCTAGTTGTTGAAAGGTTGGTGGCGGCTCTTCTCTATTCCTGGCAAAGAATATCTCTATGTCGCCAAATTGCTTATCGGTAATACACATAATCGCTACTTTTCCAGCTTTGGGGAGCATAAACTTCACTCTTTTGATATGCACTTCTGCATTTTCACGGCTCGGGCAATGACGGACATACATCGAAAACTGAAACAGCGTAAAGCCATCATCAATCAGGCCTTTACGAAAACGGTTGGCGTCTTTCATATTGGCTTTGGTCTCAGTCGGTAAGTCGTATAATACTAAAACCCACATAACTCGGTAGGCGTTAAACCTTTCGGCATTCATATTTCCATTGGTAAGATCTACAATATAAAAAGTAAGATGTAATCCATATCATTCAGCCAATTTGGGATAAGATATCAATCTTTTCTCTCCTGTATAGCATTTATACAAAGAAGATGCTGTGGTTTTTACAGCTACCAGAAGTGGTCTTGTTTTGCCGTCAATCTGCACATCTCTGGTGGCAATCTGCAGAATGTGGGCTTTAAATTCTTTAGTCAGTTCTTCTGTATCGGGGTTGAGCTTTAGCCACTCCATCACTAACCAATCGACAAATGGGCGGTAAGGCTCCATCAGATCATCTGCCAGACAATAGGGATTGTACTTATTTTTATGGAAAATCCCCAGAACTGGCAACAAACCGGTTTCTACAATGGCTCTGGCGACAATGCTCCTGAGAACCGCATATCCAAAATTAAAAAACTGGTTGGGTGAATCTCCAAAACGCTGCCTGAGAAAATCCATACTAATCAAGTACCTCCAATAATGCTGGGCGGCAATACCTTCCATATTGGTGATGTCGCCGGATTTTACGTTTCTTTGATACTCAAGCATTGGCTCGTAATAATTGCCAAGCTTCATCAAGACGTTTTTTTGGTTTTCGATTTTACATTCAATAGTTTGTTTCCAAAGTTGTTTTTTAAGAGGTTCGCTGGCTTCCAGTTGGTCTTTTACCCGATCTGAATGTTCGGTATGTCCGTACAGTGGCAACATTATCCCGTGCGGCAAATGGTGTGCATCGCAACTAATCACCACCACATTGTTTCCCATCATTTTCTGAATAAGGTTATGTGAAATGGTAATCTGAAAATGGTCTAACATCAAAAGTCCCAAATCTTCCACAGGCACGCTCCCCTTTTCGGTTTTGGTTTCCGGACAAAGGATTTTCATCTGCTCGTCTTTGAGCTTGAGATATGCGGGATTGCCGATGTAGATGGAGCGGGTGATCATTGGGTTATGCTTTTGAAATATTGCCTAAACGGTCAATGTTTAGTTTAATCAAAATTTCTTTTTCTTTTGTAAATTCTATTTTATTTAATTGCGTAAACTCTACTTTATTGACAATTGTTGTGGCGACTTGACAAGGAATTACAGAAAGTCTATTTCCTGTAAAACTTACTACTTTATAGATATTTTTAGTCTTATTGTTCGAAATTTCATTAAAATTTATTGCCTTTATATTTTCTAATTCATCACCATCAGGAACATATACCAAATCATTTGGACAGAGGAAAAAATCTGTTACGCCTTTAAATTCAACCACAGAAAGACCTTGCTTTTGTCTTTCAATTACTTCATTCAAAGGAATAGTTTCATAACTTCTTTTGCCATTCTTATCTTCATAAACTGCAAAAAATAAGTTAGTGCCCTTTGCTGCTTCTACATATTTGTCTTTCTTATTTCCAGCTTGTCCGACTTGAAATTTACTTCCCAATTCGAAAATTCTAACTTTATTAATCGGCTGATGTGGTTTTCCATCATTATATTTTGCGATATTATTATTCAAATCCTCTATTCCTTCGGGAGAAAATGCCAGTTCCGAACTACGTTTAAATTCCAAATAATTTTTAAGAATTTTCTGAATACCTGTATCTGTGATGGAATTAATCGTTTTTAAGTCAAAAGAAGTATCCAGACTTTTTCGTGTAGCTGTCAGTATTTTACCTTTTGGAACTTTTATTCTTGGTAAATCTACTTTTCCGGAAACAGTTTCTTTATGCATAGGTTTTCTTATAGCCCAGTTGATTCCTTTCTGCTCTATTCTTTCCTTAGCTTTTACACCGTCTTTTTCTACCCATTTTTCATAATAGTTGGTTGCCTTATTAATAACACGAAGATTCTGCTTGAAGCTTACAATTATGTTTTCCAGCTTGCTTTTAGCATCTAAAGTAAAATTATTCCAAGGTTTTAAAAATTGCTTTGGAACTTCTCTTTCCACTTTTTCTCCAGTCTTAATATCTGTATAGATTACCTTTTCAAACTGCATTAGTTTCTTTTTCAAATCGTAACGTTTAACATCCGATTTTGCAGACTGGTTATTGAGCAAATTAACGTGGTCTTTCGTTGCACAAGCAATCACCAAAGCATCCATTGCGTGGTGACGATGGTCTATTCTCTTTTTAGAAAACCCTTTGGAAAATTCAATAGGGACTGTTGGTAAAAACTTTTGATAATTTTCATTCCAAGCAGTAAAATCTGTTGAGTTGGTTAATTGGTTCATCCGCTCAAAACGTGGCAAAATCAAATCATTCCACACATCATTCAGACCCCAATCTTGTTTTAATTGTGTTGTTATTTTACCATTTCCAGGAACGATATTTTTAGAATTTACGCCTTCGTCACTTCCATCTTCTACACGAACGATATTTGAAAGAATTCCTGAAATATATTTACTGATATGACGGGTATCATTCAATTGCCGTTCAATCATCTTTTCAGGGATTTCTTCCAGTAGAAGTTTATTTCTTTTCCCACGATTATTGGCATAATGCTTTTTAACGAAATCCTCATATTCATCCACATTAAAAACTTTTACACTTTTTCCGAATCCAAGCTCAATGATTGTTCCGCCGAATTGCTTAATAAATCCTAATCCAATATAATTATCCTTCAGTTTATTAACTGCTGACTCACAAATTACTTTGTTACTAAAACTATCATCAAAATATCGGCTTTGCGGAATAATATGTTCAATTTCATACTCAGCCGTGAACAATTTATTGAGTGGAATAACCTGACCTGTATAAGGCGATTTGTACTTTTGCTCTAACCAAAGTTTATATCGTTTTAAGTCTGATGAAGATGGTTGTGCGGTTTTACTGATTTTTAGAATATCATCATCAATTTCGATATCTGATTTCAAGATTCCATCCTCATAGATTTTCAGAATTTCTTGCTGCATCGGAGAATAGGGACGAACATTTTCTACAGAGTTATCGTTGACCATTTCAGCTAGTAAAGCTTTGATACGCATATTTGTATTTTCATTTTCAGAAATTTGGCTGGTTAGCTTTTTTCTGTCATCGGCGGGAAGTTTCATTTCTCTTCCTAACTCGATATGAATTTCTTGGAAGAAATTTTTCTCTCCATTGCCGTATTTTAGCCAAATATCTTTTACCACACGTAAAGTCTCTGTGATAACTTGCTCTACGATAGGATTTCGAAGGGAATGTTGTTTAAAATCTTTTAAAAACTCTTCTAAATCATCAGCCGAATTCCATTTTCCAATTAAAGAAGCTTCAGAATGTCTGCCATAGACTATATATTGCGCCAACCATAATTGTAAACCCTGAAAATCGTTTTCAGTCGTTAGATGAATAGTTTTTTCTCTAACTTTTTCTTTAATATTCTCATCATATTCTCCAGTGATAATTTTCTGTATCCTGTCTTTTGAATATTTATCAATACCAGCATAATTCCAATACTTGCCTAAGCGCAATAAGGGTAACAATTTCTTAATCGCTTTCTCAGAAAAAGAGCCATATTCACTTTTAAAAGGCGGAAATTTCCTAAAAGCTTCAACAAAAGTATGCTCATCGAGATTGTTTTTAAAGGCAAACGATTTGAGCGCTTTTTCATATTCAATTTTATCATTTACCGAATAGATGATGTGCCAAATCTTTTGCTCTATTGCTCTTGTCAAGAAATCCGAAGCAATGTTTTCAGCTTTCTCCAAACGAGACGTAATCATTGATTTTGTTTCGTTGCAGGGATATTTTTTATCTTCTACAAAATTCCAACGATGCGTTTTTTCATTCAGTCCAAAATGTTTAAGCAACGCTTTTTGGTCAACTTCTTTTCTGTTATTTAAGAAATCAAAAAGTTTTTCAAAATCTGTTGTAGTGCTTAAAAATTCTTTCGTAACATTACTGTCATCGACTTTATAGTAAATATTCAAATTATACATCCATTGCCAAAGACGAAACTCCTGATAATAGGGATTAGATTTTGGTATGGCTTTTAAATACTGCGTTCGCTCTACTCCATTTTCATCTTTATACTTTCTGAATTCTAATGTACAGTTGGATATAGAAGATTTCTGGCTTTTTAATGGTCTTTGGTAAAAGATTATATCCTCCATAAAAAGATGTATGATATCTTTCTTACTTAATGTCAATTGATGTGCTTCATTATTACGATACAACTCTCTGACACAATCATTGTATAAGTCAGCATTTTGCAATTCGGAATGAAATTCTTTCTGCTTTTCTAAAATCTGTTTCAGTTCCTCTTTATAAAATTTACGCTCAATGGTACGGACAAGTTTACCTTTTATTTTTTGTTTGGGATTAGCAAGAAGCGTTTCGTAAATATAAGTTCCAACAGTTTTATGAGATTTTTCGTTTTCTTTTTCTGTTTTCTTTTTCACCAAAGTCCAATCATTTTCACTCGGTGCCCGGAAACTTCTTTTCTCATTTCCTTCTTTATCTGTTTTGATAGAACCGTCATCATTCAAATCTGTAGTAACAATAAAATCTCTGATTTTATCCTTCCAATCAAACAACGGAGTCTTACTGGCTCTTCTGTAAATCCATCCATTTTCTAAAATTATCGAAAACCAAATATCAGATTTACCTTTTTGTGGCTCATCTGCCAAAACATCAACAATTTTTAAAGAATAGAATTCGACCAATTTATTTGGATTTTCTTCCTCTTCTTCTCCACGCAATTGATAATAACCACGCTTTTGATTAAAATTCAAAAGAATCCAAGCCAGTTCCTCTTTTTCAATTTTTTGAGAAAGTGCTTTATTTCTGAGATAATAGATAGTCCAATCGTATGGAACAAGAGCTGGTTCGTCATTTTTATCGATTAAAATCTCAGGTTGATATTTCTTGAAGTCTGCTAACATTTCTTCGAAAGACTTTTTGAAAATAAATTCGCCTCCATCATAAACCAACTTGGGTTCTGACTCATCTTTAAATTTCCCAAAACGTTTTTCAAAATCTATTTGTGAGGCAAAATGTTGTGGCAAGAAATGTAGAACATTTAAAACCCGGTGGAGTCGTTCTCTTCTTAATAAAAACCTTTCTCGCAATCGTCTTACTCCTCTGTAACCAGTTCTTGTTGCGGTTTGAGAAACTGAATTTCCTTTACCAAATTCTCCCAAAATATCTTGAGACATCGGAATAATGCGACTTCCCATTCCAAGAATTTCGCCTTGTTTATTGGTAAAGTCTTGTTGAACTAATGCCCAACCAATTGAGTTAGTCCCTAAGTCCAATCCGAGTATATTTTTTGTCATAATTATTAAGTTTATTAGAAACTCTTAAATTTAAAAAAAAATTTTTATCAAATATTACGGAAAACCATAAACAGATTAAAAATATTATTTTTAGATTTGTAATCGAAAGCAATTCACAATAAGGATTATTCCGTTGTGAAAACATTTAGCACCTCGCCTATCTGCGGGGTATTTTTATTTTTTAAAGATTCCTATTTTTATTATAAAATCAATTATAATAAATACACAAGTATTCAAGACAGGGCAACTCGCCTTTTTTTATGCTTTGTAAAAAACAAAAAAAATCCACTCATTACAAGTGGACTTTTCAATCTAAATAGCGGTGTGCTCTCCAAGATAAAAACTGTTGCTGGCAAAAGTCTGCTTTTCAGTATTGAGATAGATGTAAACTTCTATCGGCTTACCAACACAAAAATTGGGCAACGTTACCGTGACGGAAAGATCACTGCGGACAGCTATACTTTCAAAAATCTGAAAATCTTTTAGATCTTTACAGTAGCAAACCACACTTACCTGATCTCCAGCCGACGCATTACCCTGCGTACTGTTATCTTCCCAACTTATCTCCACAACACCTCCAGCCTGCATAGCGACCGCTGCATTTTGGAAACCGGAAAGCTCTCCTTTGGTAATTAAAACTTTACTGTACACAAGCTCCGGTACACCCGCCACAACCTGTATGGCTTCGCTAATGGTATAAGATGTTGCAAGATTCACTCTGGATTTCACTCCACTTCCCGATCCAAAATACAGCGATTGAATAGACTTCAGCGGTTGCAGAAAGGTAACTGCAATTCTGAACTTATCCTGTTGAAGCAGCTGTTTCTCCGATGGCTCTTTCTGAGATTCTTTGGGTAGGCTTCGAATAATATCGATGCCTCTCCAGCTAGCTCCAACTACAGTTCCTACTTTACCTGAGAATCCTCCAAGAATTCCTTTCTTAATACTTGCCATGATATTTGTTTTTTATGGGTTAGTACAGCGAAGTTATTACACAAAACAAAAGGTTGTACACCCCTGAATGGCTATGACAGGATTTGACTTAATTTGAATGGAATTGACAGGTTTTCATACAATTGCTTCGGGAATACTTCCCGATTTCTTCGGGTTTTTTTCGGTAAAAAAATGTTTTTTCCGAAGGTTACCCAAAGCACACCCGAACAACAGACAAAGAATTATGTCCTAAACAGAGATTATTTTGAAAACAAGAAATTTTGTGTTAATTAAATTGAGTTCAGGATAAAGATTTATAAAATGTAAGCTAAACAAAAATGAAATTATAGGATTGATAAAAGATTAATACAAACCAAGGCGTAGAACTTCCAAAAGTAACACAAAACTTTGCCTTAGTTTGATAAACCAAGTGCTTTTGTATTAGATAAAAACACAAAAAATTATTTTCTGTATTTAAGAATTGATGTGGTATCGTAATAAATTTTCCCTTTCATGATGGTATAGTCAATAAGACCTTCTTTCCGCCATCGGTAAAGGGTACTGTCGCTTACATGCAGCTCGCGCTTGGTATCGGCTGCATCTTTGTAAAAACTCTTGTCGGTAGTAGGAAGATGAGGAAAACCTTTTCTGAGAATATCCAGCATTTCTCTGTGAGATTCGATTAATGCAATAAGCAAATCTGCAATTTTAAAAGCTTTTTTGTTCTTCATGATTTGTGTTTTTTAAGAGAATTAAAAATAATAAAAAAAACAGCAGTTCAATACAATTAACGATCAAATTTTCAATACTTTAAATACTTTAAATATTATTCATTCATAATAATATATGATTAAAACAATTAAAAAAAGAGTCTTGAATAGTGTATCTTTTTTATGATTTTTTAAATTCGTTGAATGCATTTTATTATCTATAAAGAATTAATTAAAAAACCTCAGTTTTTCTTTATTACATGAAAACGCAACGACAGACGAAGAATTTTATAAGAATATTGAAATAAGGCAAAAAAATCTGTTTCACTTATTTCCAAAAACAAAATTTAAAACATACTACGGGTTAAAAAATAAATTTCAAATACCAACAAGCTCTTCAATTTTCAGTTTCTTTTTTTAAATTACCTGCACAAAGATTGGCTTTATCGTTACAAAAGACTATTTTCGCTTTCCAAAATTCAGAAATGACTTCTATAGAATTTATACAGAAACAGCTCAATATATCGTCTAAAAGCATTGCCAATACACTTAAGCTTCTCTCCGAAGACTGCACGGTTCCTTTTATTTCTAGATACCGAAAAGATGTTACAGGAAATCTGGATGAAGTTCAGATTGAACAAATTGCAAAGCTTAACAGACAGTTTGAAGAAATTGTTAAAAGAAAAGAAAGCATACTGAAATCTATTGAGGAACAAAATGCCCTCACAGAAGACTTGCAGCAAAGAATAGAAAGCAGTTTCGACCTGCAGGAGATTGAAGATCTTTATCTGCCTTTCAAAAAAAGAAAAAAAACGAAGGCAGATGCTGCCAAAGAAAAAGGTCTCGAGCCATTGGCAAAAATCATTATGAGCCAAAAAGCCCACGATTTGGAGTCTTTAGCATCAAAATACCTCAACGGTGCTGTTGATTCGGAAGAACAAGCTTTACAGGGAGCAAGAGATATTATAGCCGAATGGATTAATGAAAATATGTATGTCCGCAAAAATCTGAGGAGACTTTTTCAGAGAAAAGCGGTCATCACTTCAAAAGTGGTAAAAGCAAAAAAAGACGAGGAGGCTGCACAGAAATTTTCGCAGTATTTCGACTGGGAAGAAAATGTTAACAGAATACCTTCTCACCGTCTTCTCGCTATGCTTAGAGCAGAAACAGAAGGTTTTGTAAAAACAAATATTGGAATAGATAAAGATGAAACTCTGGAATTTATTGAAAATGCCATTCTAAAATCTGATAATGAATGTGCCGAACAGATTGCCCTCGCCATAAAAGATGCTTATAAAAGACTTTTGGAACCTGCAATCTCCAACGAAATACTGCAGGAAGCAAAAGATAAAGCAGATAAAAAAGCCATTGAGATTTTCTCGGATAATCTACGACAGCTGCTTCTTGCACCGCCTTTGGGCGAAAAAAGAATTCTGGCTATTGATCCCGGATTCAAAAGTGGGTGTAAAGTAGTCTGTCTCGACGAAAAGGGAGATTTACTCCACAATGAAACCATTTACCCACATGCTCCACAAAACGAGTCGGGAATGGCAATGAAGAAAATCCGTTCGATGGTAAATGCATACAACATCCAGGCAATATCTATCGGAAACGGTACCGCAAGCCGGGAAACAGAGTTTTTCATTAAAAAAATTGGTTTCGATAAGCCTATTCAGGTTTTTGTTGTATCGGAAGCGGGTGCATCGGTATATTCTGCCAGTAAAATTGCAAGAGATGAATTTCCTTCCTTCGATGTTACTGTACGTGGTGCAGTTTCTATCGGAAGAAGACTATCTGATCCTTTGGCAGAGCTTGTGAAGATAGATGCCAAATCTATTGGTGTAGGACAGTATCAGCATGATGTAGACCAGACCCTGCTGAAAAGCGAACTGGATTCTACAGTTATGAAATGTGTAAATGCTGTAGGAATTAATCTGAATACCGCCAGCAAATCTCTGTTGAGCTATGTATCCGGAATTGGGGAGAAAATGGCAGAAAACATCGTTAACTACCGTTCTGAAAATGGTGCCTTTGAAGACCGTAAGCAACTGAAAAAAGTTCCACGACTGGGAGAAAAGGTTTATCAGCAGGCTGCCGCGTTTGTAAGAATCAGCCATGCGAAAAATCCTCTGGATAATTCGGCAGTTCATCCGGAAGCGTATGGAATTGTAGAAAAAATGGCTAAAGATTTAGGATTAAAAACAGAAGAGCTTATTTCGAATAAAGAAAAAATTGCTGCCATTCAGCCTGAAAAGTATATTACAGATACTATTGGAATCATCGGGATTAAAGACATTCTGAAAGAGCTCGAAAAACCAGGATTGGATCCCAGAAAAGCCACCAAGGTTTTTGAATTTGACCCCAACGTTAAAAAAATATCCGATCTTAAACCGGGAATGATTCTTCCCGGTATTGTAAATAACATTACCGCCTTTGGATGCTTTGTAGACTTAGGAATTAAAGAAAGTGGTCTGGTACATATTTCTCAACTGAAAGAGGGTTTTGTTTCGGATGTAAATGAAGTGGTGAAACTCCACCAACACGTTCAGGTAAAAGTAACAGAAGTAGATGAGGCGAGAAAAAGAATTCAGCTTACCATGATTCTATAATGCATTAATTAACAGTTCATCAACATAAAAAAGCAGCTCAATACCGAGCTGCTGAATCGTTTTTTTTGAATACTAAGCTGAGGTTATTTAGGATATTGAATGACCTTATCCAGTTCTATAGGATTATTGTATTTTCGGATAGAGCTTCTAAGCCTTTCGTTTACCTCACGGTAATTATCCTGCTTTACAAGAGTTCCGTCATTCAGATAAAATTCTTCATTCGATTTGGTTTGTCCTACTGCATTTCGGAGATAATTTACGGGAGAATCATAATATTTCAGTTTGGCTTCTCTGTATTTCTGCTCATTCACCGGAACTGCCGACTGCATAAAATAATCCATAAACTGATTAAGATAAGATTGTTTTAACTTCTGATTCTTCACCAGCTCGAAACGGTAATTATTGTTGTCATCATACAGCTCTACAATCAGCCCGGGAAGACCATGAAATTTATAGGGACCTTCATTAAAAGGAATTTGCGGAGCAAACCATGCCACCCAGTTTCTTCCGCCCCATGTAGTGGTCGCTTTCTGTAACGTAAGATTTTTTACAGTCTTTTTTTCTTCGCTAAGCTTCCAGTTTTGGGTATTTTTAGAAGACCGTTTAAGAGCAACATTTTCAAGAATATCATATTCTTCATACCCATCACTTGCTTTCTGATGGGTAAGGATTGATGAGGTATTGAATTTCATATCTTTCGCTATCGGCAGATTATTTGCCACCAGAGAATCTCCAATGTAAAAATCCCGAGGATAATATCTTACCTGCTGATCGCGGATGTCGAGATGGTAATTTTCTTTGGTTATACTGCTTTCGGCAGAATCTTTTTTGTACTCCACATCATAAATAAAACGGTAAGTCTGTGCTTTTGCCTGAGAAAAAACCAGAACACAAGCGGTTAATAAAACGATTTTCATAATATTATAATTATTTTTATAGACCTAATTACCATTTACAAAATCCTGTTCTTTTTGAGATAAAAGAATGGTGGTTTCCTTATCTTCCTTCACTGGTACATTGTCCCAGAAATCTTTACTGAAATCTACTTTAGGCTCAAGACCTTTTTTATCGGATTTGCTGAAAGTATTATAAATCATTTCTGTACTCGATTTTCTTACATCAGTAATGCCGTCATGGGTAATTTTAAAGTTATCTGCTTCTGTCTTTTTTAATGCAGAAACATAGGTTTTATCTTTTTTATAAAAATCGAAAGTAACCCAAACATCTCCAAGCTGAAAATCGTATTCTACGCCTTCCGTATTTTTCTTTTTGTATGGAGGATAACTCGACTGCTGATAATTTACCTCGTAAAAGGTGATTACCTTGTCTTTTTTATTGTATTCCATTTCCCCTTCTATGATAATGCCGTTCTCAGATTTTATATTGATGCCAATTTGCTGAAGATCGCCCTTCTCTCCCAAAAGTCTGCCAATGGTTTTGCTTTTCTTCATTTTCATATTGGCAATTAGCCTCTGAATTTCAAAATTGAAAAAGTAATCTCCCATGTCTGCATGGTTGAAATCATTACTTTTAGAATTGAAAACCCCTTCTTTTTTCTTTTTAAAATACTTTACATTATTCAGCTGCATCTGAAGAATATTATCATAATTCTTTCTAATACCGTCTTTGTAATTATAAGAATTGCTCTTCGTCCACATTTTGGCTTCAGCAATAACCAGCATAGTCAGTTGGTTGTTATTAAAAGATTTAGACTTCAGCGTAACATCGTATAAAGAGGGCTCATCATAATATCTTTTATGATAGTTTTTGGATAAATCTTCAAATAACGGCATCAGATTAACATTCACAATTTTAACTTCATCAATATCGGTAACTTTAGCCTGAAGCTTAACTACATTTCGGAATGCACTCAATTTCTGTGTCTGATAGCCCGGTGCAGAAATCTCAAAACTTTTATTCTGAGCGGAAACGGGTGCAAAGCCATCTTCATTGGTGTACACAATCTGATTTTCTGAAACGATACGGGCATTGGCAATTGCTTTACTGTTATCTTCATCCAGCACCTGAATTTTCTGGGAGTAAAGAACAGCGGAAAAGAGAATAAATAGAAAAGAGATTTGTTTCATAGATAAATTTTAAAATGCAACACATCACAGCAAAGATTGATTACCAAACGGATTGCAGCGTTTTTTATGAAACAAATATAATCTCAAATATCTTATATTTCTACAACAGTTGAAATATTTAATAAACTTTAAATGAATTTAAGGAAATGTGAGATATTTTAGGAAGTTTGCCGTTCAAATTAGAATAATTTAACAGTTACAAACCTATCCTTTATAAAAAAACCGGCTTAGAGCCGGTTTCATTATTATTTTTTAGATTCTTCAACAGAAACTTTTCTGAATTCTTTGAACAGTTTGCTAAGTTCCAAAGCTGCTTTACGAGCTCTTGTTCCTGCTGCCTTGTTCCCTTTTTCAGCTTGTTGGTTTGCTTCTGTAGTGAACGCTTCAAATTCTGCGTTGATTTTTTCGATAAGTTCTTTCATGTTTATAAAAATTTAGGTTGCAAATATATGGTTTCAGATGATTTCAGCCTAACTTTAGCCTCAAAAAAACACCTCTAAACATGCATTTATCGCAGTTTTTTTAATATTTTAACAATATTTAATAATCAACAAACCTATTTTTGGGATCTTTCAAAGCATTTTTGGAACTTTCAACAGACCTTTTAAAACTAATCACCAACAGTTTAACATTAAAATATTTGGTGAACAGAGAAAAAACATTATTGAGAATACAAATAGTTCTTTTAGATTTACTAAATATTCTTCGGTTTGAAATAAGTATTTTAAAGTCTAAATTTGCATCAGAATACAAGATTATGAATTACCATACCAGAAAATGGGTAAAACCAGAAGATTTGAATCCCAACCAATCCTTATTCGGAGGAAGATTATTACAGTGGATTGATGAAGAAGCTGCTTTGTATGCCGTTATTCAGCTAGAAAATAAAAAGGTGGTTACCAAATTTATTTCGGAAATCAACTTTGTAAGCTCTGCAAAACAGGGAGATATTATAGAAATTGGTATCGAAGTTGCCAAATTTGGTTCCACATCTCTTACCCTTGCGTGTGAGGTGAGAAATAAAATGACGCACCAAACCATTATTACCGTAGACAAAATTGTAATGGTAAATCTGGATGAGAACGGAAACCCGGCTCCACACGGCAAAACTCAGGTTGAATTTGTGATAGACCGCCTTAAGCTTAAAGAAAATTTATGAAAGTATTCATAAAAAATATGGTCTGCGACAGATGTATTTCTGCTGTTTCGGCTATTTTTAATGAATTTTCTGTTCAAATAAAGTCTATTAATCTCGGCGAAGTAGAAACGGAGCAAGGTATTTCTGCCAAAGACCTGCAAAATATTGAAAAACGCTTGGTGGAAACCGGGTTCGAAAGAATTAAGGAAGCAGCCCATCAGTTAGCAGATAAGGTTAAAGGTCTTATCATTATTAAAATTTCAAAGCTGGATATTGACGAAAATTTTATGCTTTCTAAATATCTGAGTTCTGAACTACATAAAGATTACAGTGCACTTTCTAAAACTTTTTCTCAAAACGAAAATATAACGATAGAGCAGTTTTTCATTCTTCAAAAAATAGAAAAAGTAAAAGAACTTTTGCTTTACAATGAATTTAATCTGACAGAAATTGCAGGGAAATTAGGCTATAAAAGTGTACAGCATTTATCCTCACAGTTCAGAACAGTTACAGGCTTCACTCCTACCGAATTTAAAAAACTGAAAGCAGGACACAGAAAACCTTTAGACAAAGTATAATACATTCTTATGGTCTGCTTAAAATACTTCGTTTCACTTGCGATAAATAAATTCAAAGCTATTATGGATATCTAATTAATTAAGATTAAAATCTAAAAAACTTATTCCAAAATAATATAAACATAATCCCTAAATTTATAACAGCTTACAAAATCGTTTTCGGAAATTTGTTATAAATTTAGAGTTATGCACCAACAATATAAAGTATTAGGAATGACCTGTTCGGGTTGTCAGAAGAAAATTTCAGATCAACTCAACAGTTTAGAAGGAGTTTCAGCAGAGATCAATCTAGAGAACAGCACCGCCGAAATACATTCAGATAAAGAAATCAGCCTTAAAGAGATCAATCATTCCCTTTCAGAAATCGGGAATTATAAGCTTGAAGATCCGAGTAATCCTGATCAGACTTTTATTAAACCTCAGGATAGAGTTTCTCCTTCTTCAGTATATTACTGCCCGATGGAATGCGAAGGTGACAAAGTATATTTTCAGCAGGGAAAAAGATGCCCGGTCTGTAACATGTATTTGGTTCCGATTGAAGAGAAATTAGCGAAAGATTCCAATTATAAACCTACTTATTCTTCTACCCACTTACCCGAAAACTTCAAAGACAATATCGGAAAATACTATTGCCCGATGTTCTGTGAAGGCGATAAGGTATATAATGAAAAAACAGATTGCCCGGTTTGCCACATGCATTTGGAAGAAATTACCGAAGATTTGGTAAAAAATTCCGTACCGCATTCTCAACATCACAATCATCAATACGAAAAACCCAAGGTTACAGATGAAATGGCTGGAAGATATTATTGCCCAATGTTTTGCGAGGGCAATAAAACTTACGACAGCAACGTAGGTTGCCCTGTCTGCGGGATGGATCTGGTGAAATATCCTGAAAAAGGCGAAGAAGAAACAGATGATACCTACAAAATATTAAGAAAAAAATTCTTTATTTCTTTGGCATTTGCCGTTCCTGTATTTATTTTATCGATGGGCGGAATGTTCATAGATTTTCCTTTTTCTCATCAGGTTCAGGGGATTTTCGAGTTGATTCTCACGTTGCCGGTTTTGTTTTATTCCGGATGGTTTTTAATGAAGCGTGGCTGGGTTTCCTTTAAAACCTGGAACTTAAATATGTTCAGTTTAATTGCCTTGGGAGTTGCTGCTGCATTTATATTCAGCATTGTGGCTTTAGTATTTCCAGACATACTTCCGCATGAAATACGGGGACATAATCATGAAATTCCTCTTTATTTTGAAGCGGTTTGTGTTATTATGACTTTGGTGATTTTAGGGCAGTTAATGGAAGCTTTAGCCCATAAAAAAACAGGAAATGCCATTAAAGAACTCATGAATCTTTCTCCTGACGAAGCCAATATAATGGTAAATAATGAAGAAAAAAGAGTTCCGCTTTCTGAGGTTAAAATTGGAGATATATTAAAAGTAAAACCCGGTGAAAAAATTCCTGTAGACGGTATCATTACCGAAGGAAATTCTGTGGTGGATGAAAGTATGATTACCGGAGAACCCATTCCTGTAGAAAAAAATACAGATGATAAGGTTACTTCGGGAACAATTAACGGAAACCAGATTTTTTTGATGAAAGCCGAAAAAGTGGGTGATGAAACGCTCCTTGCTAAAATTATAAAAATGGTGAATGATGCAAGCAGAAGCCGTGCTCCGATACAGAAACTTACCGATAAAGTGGCAAAAGTTTTTGTTCCTACTGTAATTTTGGTTTCGGTAATCACCTTTATTTTATGGCAGATTTTCGGTCCCGAAGGTCAAAAAACTTTATTTGCTTTTGTGAATGCTGTTGCGGTTTTAATTGTCGCCTGCCCTTGTGCTTTAGGTTTGGCAACGCCCATGTCTTTAATGGTAGGAATTGGTAAAGGAGCCAAAAACGGAATTCTTATTAAAAATGCCGAAGCTCTTGAACTTATGAATAAAGTAAATGTGGTAATTACCGATAAAACAGGTACTTTAACCGAAGGGAAACCTTCTTTGGAACATATTGTAGCCACCCATCATGCCGATCAGAATTTAATTTTGAAGTTGGCTTATTCACTCAATCAAAATTCAGAACACCCGCTGTCTAATGCGGTGATTAAAAAAGCTAAAGACGAAAATATTACTGCCGAAAAAGTTGAAAAGTTCGAAAACATTTCGGGAAAAGGCGTAAAAGGAATCATCAATGGAAAAATGATATATTTAGGAAATGAGAATTTGCTAAATTCCAATAATATTAAGATTTCAGAGGATTTAAAGTCGAAAGCAACAGAAATTCAGTCAAAAGCCCATACGATTTCTTATATCGCTCAGGAAAATGAGGTTTTAGGATTAATAAGCTTTACCGATAAAATTAAGGAAAGTTCGAAAAAAGCAATTCAGCATTTATTAAATGACGGAATTGATGTGATGATGATGACGGGCGACAACGAGCATACCGCAAAAGCTGTGGCAGATGAATTAGGCATTAAACATTACAAAGCCAGCTGTCTTCCCGAAGATAAACTGAATGAAGTAAAAAAACTGCAGCAACAGGGAAAAATTGTTGCCATGACCGGCGACGGAATTAACGACTCCCCTGCTCTTGCACAGGCAAATATTGGTATTGCCATGGGAACAGGAACCGATGTTGCCATGGAAACGGCAGAAATCACTCTACTGAAAGGAGATATTTTAGGAATTGCAAAAGCAAAAACGCTTAGCGAAAAATTGCTGAGAAACATTAAAGAAAACCTCTTCTTTGCTTTTGTGTATAACGTTTTGGGCATTCCGATTGCAGCAGGTTTATTATATCCGTTTTTCGGGATTCTTCTTTCACCGATGATTGCAGCAGCAGCGATGAGTTTCAGCTCTTTATCTGTAATTTTAAATTCGTTAAGATTAAATTCTGCTGAATTAGATTAAATATTATTCAACTTGAGTTTGGGATAATGAAACTTTAAATTATTGATTTTTGAAAAGGCATTTGTTCAGCTTTGTGTTTTATAAATTCTTATCCGAGCTCACGTTATTTAACCCTTTGCGCATTTTAAATTTTATTTTTAGGAAATAAGTAAAACCGCTTTTTCAATAATGCAGAAAGTTTTCTAGAGATATAAACAGGTTTTTGCTCTAAAGTTTCTATAATTTAAACTTAAATTCAGAACTTTGCCCTTATGAGTTTACAGGAGAATTACAATAACATAAAAAAACAGCTTCCGGAAAATGTACAGTTGGTTGCGGTGTCTAAAACACATCCGGTTGAAGCTATTCAGGAAGTTTATGATTTTGGACAGAGAGTTTTTGGAGAAAATAAAGTTCAGGAACTTACCGAAAAATACCCGTTGCTTCCAAAAGATATCCAGTGGCATTTAATCGGGCATCTGCAGACCAATAAGATTAAATATATTGCAGAATTTATAGATACCATACAAAGTGTAGATTCTGAGAAGCTTTTAAATGAAATTAATAAAGAAGCAGCGAAGCATCAACGTACCATAAAAGTCTTATTGCAGGTGAAAATTGCTGATGAAGAAAGTAAATTCGGACTTGAAATTTCTGATGCCAAAGATTTATTCACAAAATTCATCAACGGCGAATTTCCCCATGTTGAAATTACAGGATTAATGGGAATGGCAACATTTACGGAAGATGAAAGCCAAATCAGTAAAGAATTTTCAGTTTTGAAGACTCTTTTTGATGAATTAAGTGAGATTCATACTTTGCAGACTCTTTCTATGGGAATGAGCGATGATTTTCCTTTGGCTATTGAATGCGGTGCGAATTCAGTACGTGTAGGATCGGCTATTTTCGGCAGAAGAGATTATTCTAAATAGATTTTAGGAATGATATTTGCTAATAATCAAGCAAAAATTAACTAAATTTGCACCTATGCAAAAAATCCTTATTGTAGAAGACGAAAAAGCAATTTCCGGAGTACTCCACAGTATTCTTTCGGATGAACTCAATGATTATGAATTTATAATCGCCGATGATGGGCTGGAAGGCTACAAACAGGTAGAAAAAGAAGATTTTGCCCTTGTAATTTCAGACATCAAGATGCCGAAGCTTTCAGGAACAGAACTTTTGAAACAGAGTTTAGCCTTAAAACCGGAAACTACTTTCATCATGATTTCTGGTCATGCCGATATCGATTCTGCAGTTTCTTGTCTTAAAGATGGCGCATACGATTTTATTTCTAAGCCAATAGACATCAATAGACTGATTACGAGCGTAAAAAATGCTTTGGCTAAAGAAACTCTAAAAAAAGAAAATAAAAATCTTCAATCTGAAAATAAAACGCTTAAAAAGAAAGTCAGCAAAAAGTACCAGATGATTGGTGATTCTGCTCCTTTGAAGAAAATTCAGGAGATGATTGAAAAAGTGGCTCCTTCAGACGCAAGAGTTTTAATTACAGGTCCCAATGGTGCAGGTAAGGAATTGGTTGCACATGCTATTCATAATTTAAGCGAAAGATCTAAAGGTCCGATGGTGGAAGTAAACTGTGCTGCAATTCCTTCAGAATTAATAGAATCTGAACTTTTTGGGCATGTAAAAGGTTCTTTTACCGGAGCTATTAAAGATAAACAGGGAAAGTTTGAACAAGCCAACAATGGAACGATTTTCTTAGATGAGATTGGTGATATGAGTCTTATTGCTCAGGCAAAAGTACTGCGTGCTTTACAGGAAAGTAAAGTTTCTCCTGTAGGAAGCGATAAAGAAATTAAAGTTGATGTACGTGTTTTGGCGGCAACCAACAAAAATATGCAGACAGAAATTGCTGAGGGAAGATTTAGAGAAGATTTGTACCACAGACTTTCTGTAATTGAAATCTATGTTCCGCCTTTGGATGAAAGAAAAGACGATATTAAACTTTTGGTAGAACATTTTTCTAAAATGATATCCGAAGAGCATGGTACTGCCTTAAAAAGCTTTGATGATATCGCTATTGATGCACTGAAAGAACTATCATGGACCGGAAATATCCGAGAGTTGAGAAATGTGGTAGAAAGATTAATCATCCTTGGTGGAAACACTGTTTCCAAAGAAGATGTTGCAAGTTTTGTAAGAAAATAATTAATATTTAATTGTCTTAAATAATAAAAATTTGCAGTATTTATGCTGCAGATTTTTTTTTTGTAATGATATGAACTTTTTAAATAAAAACTATACCAAAGAAGCCTTAACGCTTGCTCTTCCCGTAATGCTTACGCAGGTTGGGCAGGTTTCTGTAAACCTTTTCGATAATATAATTGTTGGTAAATTATTGGGAGCAGATGCTTTAGCTTCAGTTTCACTTGGGAATGCCGTATTTTTCTCCATGTTTGTTTTGGCAGTGGGATTTTCTTTTGCCATTCCGCCATTGGTTTCTCAGGCTCATTCTCAACATGACCACAAAACTATTAATTCTGTTTTCAGTCATGGTTTTGTCATCAATATGGCGGTAGGAACTATTCTTATGGGAGTATTGCTTTTGGCAATGCCTCTGCTCTACCATTCTGGTCAGCCGGAAAAAATTATTCCCGATACTGTAGATTTCCTGACTATTATGGCTATCAGCATTGTTCCTTTTATGGCATTTCAAACTTTAAGAGAGGTTTCAGAAGGTTTGTCTTATACTATTGGGGTTACAAAAGCTACCATTATTGCTAACGTAATTAATATTGTTTTAAATTATGTTTTCATTAAAGGAATATGGATTTTCCCAGAAATGGGTGTAAAGGGTTCTGCTCTTGCAAGTCTTATTGCCAGAATTTTTATGGTGGTATTCTTATATTTCGTTTTGCTGAAAGAGAATAAAACAAGACAGTATATTAAAGATTTTTCTTTAAAAATGCAGGTTTTCTCTAAGAAAATGTTCGAAAAAATGATTCGTCTAGGATTCCCTACTGCTTTACAGATGTTCTTTGAGGTAACTGCTTTTGCAGGAGCAGCATTTATTTGCGGACTCATTTCTGCCCACGATATCGCTTCTCACCAAATCGCTTTGAGTATGGCATCTTTTACCTTTAATCTGTGCATTGGTTTCAGTGTTGCATCAACGGTGATGATTGGGCGAAAATTGGGCGAAAAAAACTTTGTTGAATTAAGAAAAATAGGAATCAACAATCTTAAAATTGCTTTTCTTTTTATGTGTTTCTGCGGATTTGTATTTATTGTAGGACGAAATATTCTCCCTACTTTCTTTACAAAACCCGAAGAAATAGAAGTAATTACTTTAGCCTCTAAACTGATGATTATTGCAGCATTATTTCAACTTTCAGACGGAATTCAGGTAACCGCTTTGGGAATGCTTAGAGGATTGCAGGATGTAAAGATTCCTTCGATTTATACTTTTATTGCATATTGGTTAATTACGATTCCTTTGGGATATTTCCTTTGTGTAACTCTTAAAATGGGTGCATTCGGAATGTGGATTGCCCTTGGTTTAGGATTGACCATTTCTGCGTGTATGCTCGTAAAACGTTTTCTTAACCTGTCTTCCAGACGTATAAACGAAAATACGAAATAAGACAGAACCTATATTTATTACTTACAATGGTCGGATTTTTTCCGGCCATTTTTAATTCATTATGGTATGATATGAAAGATAATTTGTATCTTAAACCGATTATAATGAATATTTTATTTTTAAATTGATTCTTATGAAAAACCTATTCTTTTTCTTAATCGCCGGTACAGGAGTTTTTTCTGCTCAGAATACTGAAATAAAACCCTTTAAAATAGATAGTTTAAAGACTTTTTATCAACAAAGACCGCTATTTTATAATTCACCATATTATAACTCACCATACATAAGTAAACCAGACAGTGCAATTGCAAATCTTTACAAGATGCCTGTTTATGTACCCAACAACGTCAATTTATATTCTGCATTAAAGGTTAATTCTGTAGATACTTCAAAGTATAAAATGCCTAATGCATTAGATCCTGTTTTGAAAAAAGAAATTGCTTCTAAATAAACCTATATTAATAAAATTTATTGTTAAATTCTGAAATTTGTATTCAGAACTATTGAGTTTATATGCTTTGTTTTTTATTTTTGCAGACTATTTTTTACAAGAATAATGACCAAAGAAGAACTTTTAAATAAAGCAATAAAAATAGCTGATAAAGCACATAAAGGACAAAAAGATAAATATCAGGCTCCTTACATCGCCCACGTAATGCGTGTAATGGAATATGGTAAAACGTTAGACGAGAAAATTGTTGGTGTTTTGCATGACGTGGTAGAAGATCATGCAGAAGAATTCAGTTTTGAGTATTTAAGATCTGAAGGATTTCCGGAATATATTCTGTTTGCGGTAAGCTGTCTTACCAAGTTTGATCCTGAAGAAGCGTATGAAGATTTTATTAAACGTACAGAAAGATCTCCTTTGGCTGTTGCTGTAAAACTGAATGATCTTCGGGACAATATGGATCTTAGAAGGGTGAACCGGGAACTTACACAAAAAGATATCCACAGATTCAACAAATACCTGAAAGCTTATCGCTATCTAACAGAAAAATATTAATCTGCTCCGGGAAAATGGTAGGTTTTGGTTTTACTCCCAGTGTCGTCTATATTGATGTTGAGAGCAAGATATACAAAATGTACATTTTTGTTTCCTTTAGCTTCAAATTCTCTTTGCCAAAGATAACCGCCCAAAACACCAAAATGATCGTCAATCTGATATCCAAAACCTCCGTAAACTCTATTTCTGGCAAACGTAGGTTTCATGGGTGTTACTAAGAAAATTTCGTCGTAAACATTGGCAAAAAGTGTTTTTGGACCAATTTTTTTAGAATTTAGAGGTACAGAAATATTAAGACGGTAACGATAGCGGATTCTTTCTGAACTGATGTCTTTTTGTGGCTCATAAAACCATGATTTTTCTGCACGGAATCTGTTTTCAAATTTTACGATTCCTTTTTTAAAATCAATAATATCCTGCAACCAAACACGGAATTCTTCTTTATCTATGGCATGGTTTTTATAAGTGGCATATTTCCCTAAACCTATAAATGGCTTATGATTTTTGGTGAGATTATACCCCAAACCTCCTTTTATCTCATAATAATCTGGATAAGTATAATCTTCAATCCCTCTTGCCTGTCCTTCTGCATAGATAAAAAATTTAGGATGAAACTTGTAGTTAATCGTTAGTGCATTAAATGAAGATACGTGTTCCTGAGCCTTCAAAATACTTATGCTTATTAATAAAGCAAAACTTACAATAAGTTTCATCCAATAAATTTTTTGCAAAAATATAGGATTTAATGTTACACGAATGTTAAGTTTACTTAATATGAATGTTATAAGAAAATCCTAAATGAAACCATCTATTAGGCATTGGTACGCCAAAAGTTTCGGTATACTGTGTATTGGTAACATTATTTACCAAAGCATATACAGAAAGATTGTTTTTAGTAAAACTCAGTTTTTCGTCTAAAAGATGATAGCTTCCAAGATTTACTCTATCATTATATCGATAAACCAATTCGTTACTGAAATATTTCAAAAATTTTGTCTGAAGCTTAGTAACAAGCTGATGTTTAAGATTATCTAAAGCGTAACGGGAATTGAGTTCATTAATATCTTTCAGTTTATTATCAAGATAAGTATATCCAACAGTAAATTTCATCCAACTGAAAGACTGATAGCTTATTTCTGTTTCGATCCCTTTAATTTCAGTTTTTCCAATATTTTTAGAATACCAAATCGGATCTTGTAGAGAAACTTTGGTCCAATCTATCGCATTATTAGAATTTCTTAAGAAACCGCTTAATTTTGCAATAATATTCTTGTTTTGATATTGATACCCAAGTTCTGCATACACCGCATTTTCCGGCAAAAGATCGGGATTTCCTTTTTCAGTTTTACTGGTATAGTACAAATCTGTAAAAGTCGGCACTCTGTGGACGCGGGAAATATTTCCGTAAATTTTGTTGTTCTGATAAAAAGTATAGCCAATATCTAATCCGGGATAAAAAAAGTTTCCGTTGGTGGAGTAATTGGCCCAAGAAGCTCCTGGTGTAATATTCAGTTTCTTTTCGAAAAAAGAAAAATGATGCTCAAAAAAAACCTGTGTAACAAAACGTTCTCTGCTTCCCAAATTACTGCTTTCCAGGAATTCTTTCCTCAATTCTATTCCCAAACCTGTCGTTCCTAGATTGGATGTGTAGCTTGAATTTACTTCTCCACCCACATTATTCCCAATATGCATATTTCTGTAGATTTCAGGCTTTTCCCTGTTAAAAAGATACATATCCTGTCCTCTTCTCCAGTATACATTAGAATTAAGTCTTAATTTCCCAAAATTCTGTTGATGGGCAATACTTATGATTGAAGCCTGCAATTCTTCATACTGTTCAGTAGCAAGGGGTGAAGCATAAAAACCATTAGCTCCGAACTTTTTCTCAGAAAAACCTGCCTGTAATCTTAGATCACCATTTTTTATTTTCAGCTGATTTTGGTAATATACATTTCTGATGTCGAAATCGGTATTATGTCTGTAACCTTGCGAAGTATTGGAATTTGCCTGTAAAAGCTGTGAAAATTTTTCGTTTCCTACATTGGCATTTAGCCCAAAGCCAAATGTTTTGTAATCCCCTGCATTAGCACTTATTTTTACGTTTTTTCCAATTTGAGTTTTGGTGATGATATTAATAGCTCCCGCATAGGCATTTTGCCCGAATCTTCTTGCAGCAGGACCTTTTACAATTTCAATTCTTTCTACATCATCCAAATCTACCGGAATATTTAGAGAATTATGTCCTGTCTGGGAATCATTCATGCGGATTCCGTTAATCAAAATCAACACCTGTTCAAAAGAATTTCCTCTAAAGCCTAAATCACTCTGTACCCCGTTGGCTCCTCTCCTTCTGATATCCATTCCCGGAACCTGTTGCAGAATTTCATCAATACTTACGGCAGGAGAATTCAGAATTTCTTCTTTCGTAATGATAGAAATATTCTGATTGGCGTTTTTAAAAGTAGTCGCTGTAAATTTCCCCTGAATTTCTATTGAATCTATATCGGATGTTTTTATCTGTGCTTCTGTACAAAATGCTCCCAACAAAAAAAGAGTGGCACCTAATTTTCTCCTCATAAAACTTATTATTTTGAAGGTTTCAAAATTAATGGACTTTCCAGAAAATAAAATGTGATACATATCATGAAAAAGATAATAACAAAATCTAAGAGCAGAATTTTAAATCTGAAATTGACTGTAAAATTAAATTGAATAACCCCTTTATTTATGATTATAAGTTTAAATAAAAACCATCAAAAATTCGTAATTTTGTTGGTCTTAATACGAGTATGGCTGCAACAACAGAAATAAATATAAAAAAACAGGTTTTCGTTAAAAATGCACATCTTAACAACCTGAAACACATAGATGTTCTCATCCCGAAAAACAAACTAATTGTTATTACCGGAGTATCTGGAAGTGGTAAATCTTCTTTGGCATTCGATACAATTTATGCCGAAGGACAAAGAAGATATGTTGAAAGCTTAAGTTCTTATGCCCGTCAGTTTTTAGGTAAGCTAGAAAAACCAAAAGTAGACGACATAAAAGGGCTTGCTCCTTCCATTGCAATTCAGCAAAAGGTAATTTCTTCTAATCCTCGATCTACAGTAGGAACATCTACAGAAATCTACGATTATATGAAGCTTCTATTCGCAAGAATAGGAAGAACATTTTCTCCCGTTTCCGGCGAAGAAGTAAAAAAAGATTCGGTTACAGATGTTGTAGATTTTATAAAAAATTCTAAGAAAGAAACTCCTTTTTTATTAACTGCTCCATTAATTTTTGATGCTGAAAACTTTTCTGAAACACTCAACGTTCTTAAACTTGCCGGTTTTACAAGGCTTGAAGTGAACGGAAATGTGGCAGGAATTGAAGATCTTGAAAGTTTTGGCTTTATCCCGGAAAAAGAAATGGTCATTAATCTGGTGATCGACCGTTTTACGTATGAAGATGATGAAAGTTTTCTTCAGAGATTGGCAGATTCTATACAAATGGCTTTTTATGAAGGAAGAGGACATTGTGCACTTAAAAATACAGAAACAGGAAAAATAAAAGAATTTTCTAATAAATTCGAACTCGACGGAATCGAATTTTTAGAGCCAAATGTTCATTTTTTCAGTTTTAATAATCCTTACGGAGCTTGTCCGACTTGCGAAGGATACGGAAAAGTAATTGGTATAGACGAAGATTTAGTTATTCCCAATAAAGCATTGTCTGTTTTTGAAGATGCTGTTGCCGCATGGAAAGGCGAAAGTATGAGCGAATGGAAAAAAGACTTTATTAAAAAAGCAAAAGATTTTCCGATTCACAAACCGTATCACCAACTTACCAAAGAGCAGAAAAACTACCTTTGGAAAGGTGATGCTAAAAGTACATTTCCTTCTTTGAACAATTTCTTCAAAATGCTGGAAGAAAATTTGTACAAAATACAGTATCGTGTTATGCTTTCGAGGTATCGTGGCAAAACTCTTTGTCCAACCTGCGAAGGTTTGCGTTTGCGTAAGGAAACTACTTGGGTGAAAATCGACGGATATAACATTCAGTCGATGATTGAACTTCCTTTGGATGAACTTTTACCGTTAATCAACAGTCTCAAACTTTCGGATCATGATCGTGAAGTTGCCAAAAGACTTTTATATGAAATTTCCACCCGACTGGAATTTTTATTAAAAGTTGGCTTAGGTTATCTTACTTTAAACCGAACTTCCAATACGCTTTCTGGAGGAGAAAGCCAGAGAATTAATTTAGCTACAAGTTTAGGAAGTTCTTTGGTAGGTTCTATTTATATTTTAGATGAGCCTTCTATTGGTTTGCATTCGAGAGATACCGAAAATTTAATAGAAGTTCTTAAAAATCTTCGCGACATTGGTAACACAGTTATCGTTGTAGAACATGATGAAGATGTGATGAGAGCGGCAGATTATATTATTGATATTGGCCCGGAAGCTGGATATTTAGGCGGAGAACTTGTTTTTGCGGGTAATTTCAAGGAACTTAAAAATGCAGATACACTTACTTCCAAGTATTTAACAGGCAGATTAGAAATTAAAGTTCCTGAAAAGCGTAGAAAAGCCAAAGAATTTATTCACATTAAAGGAGCGAGATCTAATAATCTAAAAAACATTAACGTAGATGTTCCGTTAGAAAGTTTTGTAGTTATTTCCGGAGTTTCGGGGAGTGGAAAATCTACTTTAATGAAAGAAATTCTTACCAATGACATCCAAATTCAGTTGGGAATGGGTGGAAAAAAGGGTGATTACGACTCTGTGGAATTTCCAAAAAAATTAATAAAACATATTGAACTGATTGACCAAAATCCTATTGGTAAATCTTCTCGTTCTAATCCTGTAACCTATCTGAAAGCTTATGATGACATTCGAGATTTGTTTTCTAAGCAGAAAAGTGCCAAACTTATGGGCTACAAGCCTAAGCATTTTTCTTTTAACGTAGATGGCGGAAGATGCGACGAATGTAAAGGTGAAGGCGTTATTAATGTGTCGATGCAGTTTATGGCAGACATAGAACTGGAATGTGAAACTTGTAAAGGAACACGTTTTAAAAGCGAAATTCTTGAAGTAAAGTTTGATGAAAAAAATATTTCGGATATTCTTCACATGACGGTAGATGAAGCTTTAGATTTTTTCAGAGAAAATAAGGAAGATAAAATCGTTACTAAGCTTACGCCGCTTCAGGATGTTGGTTTGGGATATCTTCAGCTTGGGCAAAGTTCTTCTACACTTTCGGGAGGTGAAGCGCAGCGTGTAAAACTAGCTTCATTTTTAGTAAAAGGTGTTACCACCGATAAAACTTTATTTGTGTTTGATGAACCTTCAACTGGACTTCATTTTCACGATATTCAGAAATTATTGAAATCGCTTCAAGCATTAATAGATCTGGGACATTCTGTTATTGTAATAGAACATCAGCCTGATATTATGAAATGTGCCGATCATATTATAGACATTGGTCCGGAAGCCGGAAAACATGGTGGAGAAGTAGTTTTTGCCGGAACTCCAGAAGAGTTGGCAAAAAATAAAATATCCCATACTGCAAAATATATTGCAGAAAAACTGAATTAAATTCAAAAGTTCAATAAAAAAACCGTCTCACAAAAATGAGACGGCTTCATATTTTTTAAAACGGTTTATTAGTCAAAAATAGTTGGTAAAATTCTTTGTACTACTGATTGTTACTGATGATATAGAAAGTTTATTGAACTTTGTTTCAATAAACTTTTTTT
>NZ_JADQBD010000035.1:0-32456 GCF_017808115.1 Chryseobacterium sp. RR2-3-20
TCTGTCCCAAAATGTGCTGAAAAACTGAATAAATTCATATCTAATTGTTTGATTACTACAAATATACAAAAGTTATGATAAATTACGGATATTCATATTCATTAAATGATGTTTTAAAATAATTTAAAAACATAAAACAAAATAGTGGTTAGAGAATTATTCTATTACAATATTAATTTTCTTTCATAATCTAAGTAAAGAGTAAAATTCATCTATTACAATCTTTCCTGTTCATCGGATTTTTTAATGGTTTTGGTATTTTTTACAGATTGATTTCCAAAATTATACTTTAGAGAAATAGTAAAACCTTGTGTATCCTGATAATCTAAAAAATAATTATCCTGATTGCCATATTTTGTACTTACTTTTTGTTTTGTTGATTTAAAAATATCATTAAAAATAAGAGCAGTTTCTAACTTTTTATTGAAAAACTTTCTGTTCATTACAAAGTATGCAGACCATGAACTGGATATTCTGAAAGTCCCCTGAATTGCCGGTGAATAATAATTTTGTCCGATTTCCATTTTCCAGTCAGAATTTTTATCCAATGTAAAACTTGTTGAAATATTAGAGACCCAGTTCCAAACTTTATTTTTATTTAAGACTCCATCAATTCCCTTGAAGTAATTTTCATTGTGCTCAAGATTTTCAGAAACCACTAAACTCCACCATGGTTTTATTTCAAAATTTTTATAAAGACTCATTCCGAAAGCTTCTCCTTTTTCAATATTAGTATAATAATAGATCAAATTATTGTTTTCGTGTTCTTGAAAAGAAATTTCCATGGACGGGAAAAGCTCTTTACGGTAGTAAAAATCAATATTCCAGTTTTTAAAAGAGTAAGTTAAATTAAGATTATGAGTAATGGTTGCTTTGAGTTTAGGATCTCCCTGATAATAGGAAAATAGATTGTAGTAAGATTTCGCAGGATTAAGCCAAGAATAAAATGGTCTGCTGATTCTTTTTCCGTAGGAGAATCCAAATTCGTGCTTTTTATCTGTAGTATATTGAGCATAAAATGTTGGAAATAAGCTCCAGTAATTATTTTTGTTCACTTCATAAGGTTCCGAAACGATGCCTTCAAGATTTGTCATTTCAGTACGGAGTCCACCTTTAAAATTCCATTTTCCGACATTATAGGCTAAAGATGCATAAAGAGCAAAATTGTTTTCTTTATAATCAAAATTACTGCTTTTTAAAGGTTTGTATTCGAATGAACCATTTTCGTTATCAGAAAAGCTGAGTTTGCTGTCTGTTTTTACAAAACTATATTTAGTGCCCGACTCTAATTCTAGCCGGTTGCCTTTCCATTGGTAATCTAGCTGTGTGGAATAAAGCTGGACGTTATTTTTATGATCTGTGATGAAGTTATTCTCTTTAGGATTTTGATTGGCGAAATTCAGAAATGTAAGTACATCTTGATATTTCGTGGCGTTATTTCCTGTGAAATAATTAATCCATGAAATACTGCTTTTCTTATTCAGTTTTCTGTCTAACTGAAAGCTTAAAGAATTATTAATAGTCCTCGAGTAATGATCATTAATAGTAGTATAGTTAGATTGAGCAATGTTCTGCGAATTGTAAATAATGGTAGGAACATGGTATGTACCAATAGATTTTGGATTGAAGTAACCAGAATAATTCAAACTTGCTGTGGTAAGAGTATCGATTTCATATTCAATATTAAAATTTAAGGTATTTTGGCTTTTTGCCTGATCTTTTCGGTTCATTGTGCTTATCCATGTTGTAGCATCTTCAGGATAATTTACATATCCTGTTTCTTCCCTGTAATAAGTGCCTGTTCCTCTAAAATAACTTGCCATCACAGAAATTTTGTCTTTTTTATAATATTGAGAAATACCCGCAACACCTTTTGCATATTGAGTCTGAACGTATTTGGAAGAAATAATTCCGCGATATCCTTCAATTTTGTTCTTCTTCATTACAATATTTAAAACTGCAGAACCTTCAGCTTCATATTTTGCCGGTGGATTGGTAATGACTTCCACAGATTTTACATCATCACCTTGAGTGTTTTCGAGAAAATTTTTGAGTTCTTCGCCACTCATCATCACTTTTTTATCGTTGATGGTTATCAGAACAGACGTTCCACCTTTTACTGCCAAAAGATCATTGTTAACAGTTACCTGAGGTGTTTTTTTTAGAATTTCCCATGCATTGAGAGAAGATATATTAGAATTTTCTACATTAAATTCAAGCCTGTCTACTTTTCTTTTCACTAAAGGTTTTTTCTTGGTGAGAGATACTCCTTCAATTTCTTTGTGATTGTTTTTCAGAATAATTTCTATTTTTTTATTGGTGTTTTCAGTATTGATGATTTTTTCGTAGGACAGATAATTTTCGTCCTGAATTTTAATTTTAAAAGACTGATTCGGAATATTTTCAAATGAAAATTCTCCTTCCTGATTCGTGAGTAAACTTTTAAATAAAATATTATCAGCAGAAAATAAATCAATTCTAATAGAATCGAGCGGTTGTTTTTCGGTATTCGATATACTTCCCGATATTTTTTTTGATTGTGAAAAAATGAAAACAGGAAATACCAGAAGTAATAGATATTTATACATGACAATTGTTTTTGATTGATTGAACACGACAAAATTCTTTATTGAAAATGAATATTTGGGTTAATGGAAGGTTAATGAGAGGTTAATACAAAAAACTAAGTTTTCTAATTGTATATATTTGCCAAGATGATTTCTAGAAGTAAATATCTGGTTTGGCTTTTTGCTGGTCTGTTCCTGCTTTTGTTAGGAATACAGGTTTACTTTATGTATAAAACCTATCAGGTGAAGAAACGAGAAATCTATACTTCGGTTCTTTCTAAAATCACTAAACATATTGATGATTTGGAAGATTTGGGCGAGCTGGATGAACAGGATAAGAAAAGTTCAAAAAATATTCTTACAAAATACGCTCATAAAGAAATCAGTAAAAAAGAATTTCTTAATTATTTTACAGAAAACAGAAATAAAACCAGAAATAAACTCAGCTATTACATTGACAGTCAATTTAAAAAAGAAGGATATAATGTTGCTGCAAGAATTGTTTATTTATCCATTATTTCAATTCCAGACAGTACAAAGCTAATTAAGAATCCCATCATTTTCTATGAAACAAATAATAAGGTAGAGCAACCCGGTGTATCCCAAACCGGAAAATGGGAAACAAAATCTACCTCTACCTCCGGAAAAAATGATACTTTTAAGAAAACAGATTCTTTTCTTATACGAAGTAAAACCGATTTTGAAATTTTAAATATTAACATAATCGTTTTCAAAGAACTCACTTTGCTTATTTTATGTTGCATCGCCATACTTCTCAGTGTTTTAATTTTATATATTTTTACTGTTAATAATCTCATTAAACAGCAAAAACAGGTAGAAGTTCTCCATACCGTTGTAGATAATATTTCTCATGAATTTAAAACCCCGATTGCCACTCTGAAAATTGCATCTAAAACATTAAAAAAAGAGTACAATCCAGAAATTTTTCCTTTAATAGACCGACAAATCTCCAGATTAGAAGATCTCATGCTGCAACTTCACGCCGAAGAAACTATTGAGGGAAATTCAAAAATATATCGGGAAGACTGGGATTTTTTTGTTAACGATTTAGCTTTTACCTATCCAGATACAGTGTTTAAACTGAACAATTTCAGTTCGGATGTGCTTCCCTTCGATAAAAAGTTAATGGAGACCGTAATTAAAAATCTCTGTGAAAACAGCGTTAAATATGGTGCTTCTAGAATTTTAATCGAATTAAAAACCATTCAAAATAAACTGGAAATTACCATTTCTGATAACGGAATCGGAATGGAAAAAAAAGAACTGAATAGTATTTTTGAAAAATTCTACAGAATACAGTCTAATAACATCCACAACAGTAAAGGATTAGGCTTAGGTTTGTTTTTTGTAAAGAAAATCATCGAAAATTATAACGGTAAAATAGAAGTTTCTAGCGTGGTGAACGAAGGAACAATATTTAAAATTTTTATTCCTTATGAATATTAAAATTCTTTTGGCAGAAGACGATTCAGACTTCGGAATGATTTTGAAACAGTATCTGGAGTTGGAAGGCTTCGAAATTTTTTGGTTTCAGAATCCGGAAGATATTGTTTGTGCTTTAAAGTCGGATTTTAATTTTAATATTGGGATTTTAGATATTATGATGCCCAATATTGATGGTTTTTCTTTGGCGAAAATGATTTTGAAGGAAAAACCAGACTTTCCTATTTTGTTTTTAACTGCCAAAAACCAGAAAATAGATCGTTTAACAGGGTTGAAAATTGGTGCCGATGATTATATTTCTAAACCATGCGATCCCGAAGAACTTACTTTGAGAATTAAAAATATTCTGAAAAGATCTGTAATTTCAGAATCGATTACTCAATATAAAATAGGGACTTACATTTTAGATACGGAAAAACTTCTTCTCATACATCCAAATGAAAAGATAAGATTAACGATTCGAGAAAATGAGTTGTTGCTTTATCTTCTTAAATTCAATCATAAAACTATAAAAAGAGATGATATTCTTAATAATCTGTGGGAAACCAACGATTATTTTACAGGAAGAAGTCTCGATGTTTTTATCAGTCGGCTGAGAAAATATTTTCAGCATGATTACGAAATAAAAATCCAATCCCTCAGAGGAATTGGATTTGAAATAAATTTTCCTGAAAACTGATTTTCGCCTAAATTATAATTGTACAGAAGAAAATTTAAGCAAATATTATAATCAATTTGATTTTTTAGCTTTAATCATTGCTTCTAAAGCATCCCACATTTCCTGCGGAATGTCTTCCAGCATATTAAATTCACCCGCACCCTGAAGCCATTCGCCACCATCTATCGTTACAACCTCGCCATTCATGTAAGCAGAATAATCTGAAACCAAATATGCGGCAAGATTTGCCAATTCCTGATGTTCTCCAACTCTTCTGAGCGGAACTTTTTTTCTCATATCAAATTTTTCCTGCAAATCTCCCGGAAGCAACCTATCCCATGCACCTTTTGTAGGGAAAGGTCCCGGTGCAATCGCATTAAAACGAATTCCATACTTTGCCCATTCTACGGCAAGACTTCTCGTCATTGCCAAAACGCCGGCTTTTGCACATGCAGAAGGAACTACGTACGCAGAACCCGTCCAGGAATATGTGGTTACAATATTTAGAACTGTTCCCGGGATTTTATTATCGATCCAGTATTTCCCGATTGAAAGTGTGCAGTTTTTAGTTCCTTTCAATACGATATCTAAAATAGAATCAAAGGCAGAATGCGTTAATCTTTCGGTTGGCGAAATGAAGTTTCCGGCTGCATTGTTGAGAAGGATATCAATTCTTCCAAACTCTTTTATTGCAGCTTCTTTCATTGCTTCCACTTCGTCCCAGTTTCTAACGTCACAAGCTACAGAAAGTACTTTCCCGCCAGTCTGTTCTTCCAGTTCTTTAGCGGTTAACTGCAATTTTTCTAAATTTCTGGATGTGATGACAACTTTTGCACCGAGTTCCAGAAAATATTTTGTCATTGCTTTTCCGAGACCGCTTCCGCCGCCTGTTACGATGGCAACTTTGTCTTTTAATGCTCCTTCACGAAGCATGGGTTGGGTATATAAGTTCATATTAAATAATATTTTTAATAATGTAAGCTTTGTAAATTTACTGTAAAATTTCTTTTAATTGTTTTTTTAAGTTATGCATGAGATATTAAGTTTCAGGAACAATAAAAAAAGAGGCTATCTCAGTAGAGACAGCCTCGTGCTACAATTATTAAATTAAACTAACTGGTTATTTATTAGCTATTACATTTCCTTTAAAAGAAAGGGTTTTAGGAGTTTTCGTATCGCTGGTTGTAACAGTTACTGTTTTAGTAAATGCTCCTGCACTTGCAGCATTATAACTTGCTTCTACAAAACCTTTTGCTCCTGGCTTAATCTCACCTTTGGTATAATTGGCTGTTGTACACCCGCAAGACGGAGCTACATTTTCTATCATAATTGGTTTTCCTGTTGTATTGGTAAACTCAAATCTGATTAATTTTGGTTTTCCTTGCGGAATGTTTCCTACATCAATAGTTTCAGATTTCCATTTGATGTCTGCTAAAACTTTAATTACAGACAGGTTTTCAACAGGTAAAACATTGGCATAAAAAGGTGAAAATGCCAAAGCTGCTAAAAGTGCAGAAATTGTAAATTTTTTCATAGGTTTTTTGATTTTAAAATTAATAATTATTCTAACGTTTATTTGATATAACAAATGTAAAACCCAATTCCGAAAAAAATTGTTAATTGGTATCTAATGTTTGTTAATGAGTTGTTAACAGTATTAAAATTATCTTTTTTTTAAATAATATTGCTTGGAAATATGGAGATTAAAAGACTAAATATCATCATCAGCTTAGGTTTTGTAGCAATTATTGGGATTTTAGTTGCTCAGCTTCTCTGGACAAGACAGGCTTATCATCTCGAAGACAAAAAATTCAATCAGAAAGTTAATTTGGCTTTACTAGAAGTGGTTAAAAAGCTGTATGGTTCTAAAGTGACTTTTACAGAAAATCCGGTTCAGAATGTGGCAAACGATTATTATGTAGTTAACATTAACAACGAATTTGATCCCGGTATTTTAGAACATTATTTAAAAACTGAATTCACGAGATTTCAGATCAATACAGATTATGTGTATGCTGTTTATAACTGCCACAGCGACCGAATGGTTTACGGAAGATATGTTTCTACCCATGAAGAAGACATTCAGGATAAAGTAATTACCTTCCCGAAGCACAAAAATCTGGTATATTATTTTTCGATTCGTTTTCCGGACAAAACGGCTTATCTTGTAAGTTCTCTTAAATTTTGGTATTTACTTACGATAGCTTTAATTATTATACTTTTTGTATATGTTTACTCTATTTATACCATTATTCAGCAGAAAAAGTTCTCAGAACTTCAGAGAGATTTCATTAATAATATGACGCATGAGTTCAAAACTCCTTTATCATCCATACTTTTGGCGGCAGAAGCATTGCATCAGCAAGAAGAGGTTCAAAACAGCAAAAAACTGAAAACTTATGCTTCCATCATCGCCAATCAGGGCAATAAGCTCAATCTTCACATAGAAAAGATTCTTAATATTGCTAAAAACGATGCTTCCGGAGTAAAGCTGAATCTCCAAAAACTGAATCTTTCTTTATTTTTGAATGATATTAAAAATCAGATAGAGCAAAAAAATGAAAATGTAAAAATCGACATTCAGGTTGAAAACTCCACTCATATTGTTGCAGACGAATTTCATTTCAGCAATATGGTGCATAATATTATAGACAATTCCATAAAATATTGTGAAGAAAATCCTCATATTCAAATTTTTGAAACCAAAGATGCAAAAGGATTATATTTGAAATTTAAAGATAATGGGATTGGGATTTCAAACCATAATATCAATTCTGTCTTTACTCAGTTTTATAGAATTAATACTCAGAAATCGGATGAGGTAAGTGGTTTTGGTCTTGGTTTATTTTATGTAAAAAAGATGGTTCAGCTACACCACTGGAAGATTTCTTTGCAAAACAATACAGATAAAGGCATTACATTGTCGATTTTTACACCCTATCAAAATTAAAAGATGAGTAAATCTAAGATTTTATATGCCGAAGACGATCAAACAATTGCTTTTCTAATTCAGGACAGTTTAGAAAATCATTATGATATCCATTACTGTTCAGACGGAAAATCTGCAATGGAAGCATTTAATAATAACGATTTTGATATTTGCCTTCTCGATATTATGATGCCTAAAATGGATGGTTTTGAACTCGCCCAATACATCAGAAATAAAAATTCGGATATTCCTATTATTTTTATTTCTGCAAAATCTTTAAAAGAAGATCGTATTAAAGGACTGAAAATTGGAGCAGACGATTATTTGGTAAAACCTTTCAGCATTGAAGAATTAATTTTAAAAATTGAAATTTTTCTGAAAAGATCACGAAAAATAGATGTTCAATCCTCTAATTACACAGTGGGAAGTTTCTCCTTTGATCCAAAAAATTATATTCTGCAAGATAAAAACGGTAAAGAGGTTTCGCTTACGCAAAGAGAATCAGATTTGTTGCTACTATTCATCAAGAACAAAAATTCTGTTCTGAAAAGACAGGAAATCCTGAACGCAATCTGGGGAGATGATGATTATTTTATGGGACGAAGTCTGGATGTTTTTATATCGAGGCTGAGAAAAATATTTTCTGATGAGGAAAGTATTGCTATAGAAAATATTCACGGAGTTGGATTTCGTTTTGCCGAAAAAACAGATAAAAAATGATAAAAGAAAAGAAACAAGAATAATTGTAAATTTTAAAATCTAAATCTATCCTTGTTTCTTTTACGATATATAAAATTTAATTTTCCACTTCAAAAAGCAGTCGCTCTCCGAATTTTTCTTCATTTATTTTTCCATTATCGTACACCAAATTTCCGTTCACAAACGTATGGGTAACTTTGGTGCTGAAATTCATTCCTTCCAACGGACTCCAACCACATTTGTAAAGGATATTTTCTTTCTCAACCGTCCAGTTTTTATTCAAATCTACCAAAACCAAATCTGCCTTGTAGCCTTCTCTGATAAAACCTCTTTTCTCTATTCTGAATAAAATTGCTGGGTTATGAGCCATTTTTTCAACAATTCTTTCTAAAGAAATTTTTCCTTGTTTGAAGTTTTCCAGCATCACTGTTAAAGAATGTTGTACCAAAGGTGCTCCGGAAGGACATTTGGTGTAAACGTTTTGCTTTTCTTCCCAAGAATGGGGTGCATGGTCGGTCGCAATCACATCAATTCTGTCATCCAGCAACGCTTCCCAAAGTCCGTCTTTGTCTTTTTGCGTTTTTACAGCGGGATTCCATTTTATTAAGCCGCCTTTTGTTTCGTAATCTTCGTTGGTGAACGTTAGATGGTGAACACAAACTTCAGCCGTTATTTTTTTATCTTTTAGAGGAATATCATTTCTGAAAAGGTCTGTTTCTTTCGCTGTTGACAAATGGAAAACGTGCAATCTTGCTCCCGTCTTTTTTGCCAGTTCAATGGCTTTTGAAGAAGATTTGTAGCAAGCTTCTTCACTTCTAATTAAATGATGAAATTTTACCGGAATATCTTCGCCATATTCATCCAGATATTTTTGAGTGTTTTCACGAATTGTGGCTTCATCCTCACAGTGAACGGCAATCAGCATTTTGGTATTGCTGAAAATATTTTCCAAAGTTTCCGGATTATCAACCAACATATTTCCTGTGGAAGAACCGAGAAACAATTTAATTCCGGGAACATTTCTCGGATTGGTTTTCAGAACTTCTTCAAGATTATCATTGGTTCCGCCCATCATAAAACCATAATTCGCAAATGATTTCTTTGAAGCAATCTCGTATTTATCCGCCAGTAATTCCTGAGTTACGGCATTCGGAACGGTATTCGGTTGCTCAATAAAGCTTGTAGTTCCACCAGCGATTGCAGCTCTAGATTCAGATTCAATATCACCTTTCCACGTTAAGCCCGGCTCTCGGAAATGCACCTGATCGTCAATTAAGCCCGGTAAAAGATATTTTCCTGAAGCATCGATAATTTGGTCTGCTTCTTCAGAAATATTTTTGGCAATTTTAGAAATAATATCATTTTCAATAAGGACATCATTTTCAGAAACTATTCCTTCATTAACGATTTGAGCATTTTTTATTAGGATTTTCATTGTAAATTGTATTCGAATTACATTCTGTAAAAATACGTCTTTTGGTATGATTTTCTGTGATAAGGTACAGGCAAAAATGTAGTGATGAAGTTTTTTTACATTTTTTAATTAAAACTATACCTTTGCAAAAAATATTATCGTTTTGAAGAAACTGCTCGGACAAACTGCTCTGTATGGATTAACAACTGTTATTATAAGGCTTTTTCCATTTGTAATTAATCCTATTATCACAAGAACTTTCGGTCCATCTGCTTATTCCCCTTATGCCGATTTTTATTCGGTTGCAGGCGTTATCGCTGTACTTTTAACCCACGGAATGGAAACTACTTTCTTCCGTTTTGCTTTGGATGAAAAAGATGATAGAAAGCTGATTTCAACTTCTTTTTTCAGTGTTCTGGCGGTAACTTTGGTTTATCTCGTTTTCACATTATTATATAGGCAACCACTTGCAAATGCTTTTAAGACACCAGATCAGGTAGATTTGTTAGCAATTCTTACTGTGACTTTAGCTTTGGATGCATTCTGTGCCATGCCTTTTGTAATGCTCAGAAAAAATGAAAGACCTTTAAAATATGCGGGAATAAGAATCACCAATGGTATTATCAATTTTCTTTTGGTGGTATTCTTTATCATTATACTTCCAAAATATCCAAACGGTATTTTGGGTTTAAAATACAATCCGAAATTTGGTATAGGGTATGTATTTGTTGCCAATCTTGTAGCAAGTGTTGTTACCTTCGTAATGCTTTCAAAAGAGCTTTTTATTGCGAGAATAAAATATTTCTCTTGGGAGCTGTGGAAGAAGATGATAAAGTATTCTTGGCCTATTACCATTGCTGGCTTAGCAGGAATTATCAATGAAACATTCGACAGGCAATTTTTGAAATTTTTGTTACCCGAAGAAATAGGGCGACATGAATTAGGAGTTTACGGAGGTGTGGCTAAAGTGGTTACTTTTGTAGTTCTTTTTAGACAGGCTTATGCATTAGGTATAGAACCCTTTTTCTTCAGTAGTTCCAAGAACAAAAATGCCAAACAGATGTATGTACGACTTATGGATATTTTTATTGCGGTAAATTGTATTATTGTTCTATTTTTATCTGTAAATCTTGAGTGGATTGCAAAAATATACATCAATAATCCAGAATATTATGAAGGAATAGGAATTTTGCCCATTCTGTTTTTTGCAAGTTTGTTTTTAGGGATTTATCTTAATCTTTCTATTTGGTATAAACTTACAGACAGAACTATTATTGGAGCATATATTTCGGGTATTGGAGTTGCTGTCACAATTCTTATCAACTTTTACTTTATTCCAAAATTTGGGTATTGGGCATCTACGTGGGCAACACTTGCAAGTTACTTTGTAATGATGGTTATTTCGTACATCTGGGGACAATATAAATATCCAGTATCTTACAATATTTATAAAAATATCATTGTTATTTTGGTAACAATACTTTGTTCATTGCTGTGTTATCAATATTTAAAACAAAACATTTGGCTGGGAAATGTTATATTTATACTTTTGGCTGCTATTTTAATAAAAAATGAAAAAATAATTCCTGAAAAAATTATTAATCGTATCAAAAAAATTTAAAACTCGAATATTAAAAAACAATATATGAAAATTATCGTCCCTATGGCGGGAAAAGGTTCCCGATTAAGACCACATACTTTAACGGTGCCTAAACCTCTTATTCCTATCGCGGGCAAACCAATTGTACAGAGATTGGTAGAAGATATTGCAAAAGTTGCCGGAGAAAAAATTGAAGAAATTGCATTTATTATTGGTGATTTCGGTGCAGAAGTAGAGCAATCTTTAATTAAAATTGCAGAAAGTCTTGGTGCAAAAGCGAGTATTTATGTTCAAAATGAAGCTTTAGGAACCGCTCATGCAATAAAATGTGCAGAACAGTCGATGCAGGGTAATGTTGTGATTGCTTTTGCAGATACTCTCTTTAAAGCAGATTTTACTTTAGATACCAATGCAGATGGTGTTATTTGGGTGAAAAAAGTAGATGATCCTTCTGCTTTCGGGGTGGTAAAATTAGACGATTATGGTTTCATAACAGACTTTATAGAAAAGCCTCAGACTTTTGTTTCAGATCTTGCTATTATTGGGATTTATTATTTCAATTCTGCTGAAAAACTAATGGCTGAAATTAATTATATCATGGAAAATGATATTAAAGTGAGCGGAGAATACCAACTAACAACAGCATTGGAAAATCTTCGTAAAAAAGATGCTAAATTTTCTTTAGGAAAGGTTGATGACTGGATGGATTGTGGTAACAAAAATGCAACGGTAGAAACCAATGGAAAAATTTTAGAGTACGAAAAACATCTTTTTACAGAGTATCCTGAGTCTGCAAATATTCAGAATTCATTAATTATACAGCCTTGTTATATTGGTGAAGGAGTAGAAATTTCAAATTCTAAAATAGGTCCTTACGTTTCATTAGGAAAAGGAACTAAAGTGATTAATTCGAATATAGACAATTCTTTAATACAGGAAAAAACTGTTATCGATCACGGAAACCTTTCCAATTCTATGATTGGAAGTTCTGCACAATATTTTGGAGTAGCCAGAGAGATTTCCTTAGGAGATTTTTCCGTACTCGATTTCCTGTCTAAATAATATTTAAAATACATCATACTAAAACCACACAATACTATTTTGTGTGGTTTGGCGTTAATATTGCAAAAAAATGAATGTGGTTTTAAATTGATAAAGTTTATGACCACTTCAAAATAAATTTTAAAGATATTTTATGAAAAACTGGGGCTTTTTACTGTTATTAATATTATTGGTGGTTTCTTGTAGGTCTAAAAAAGCATTGGCTCAGAATTCATCCGAATACGACAGCACTCAGGTGAAAAAATCGGACAGTATAATGGTTCCGAAAGATGCAAAAAATATACAGGACCGTTTAACTTTCTATGAAAACATTCTTCTTCACCCAAAATTCGATGCAGTAAAAATCAGCAGTAAAATTACAGCCGACCAGCTCAGAGTAAGCCCTTTAGACGCAACAATATACATTGAAAACGATAAAAAAATATGGGCAAATATCTCATTTTTAATAATTCCGGCAGCAAGAGCACTCATTACCCCAGAGGGAATTAAAGCTATCGACAGATACAATAAAAATTATATCGATTCTGATTTTGAATATCTTAACAACCTTCTAAATGTTAATTTTATCGACTACAAAACGTTGGAAAAAATACTGATGGGGCGCACCTTTATGAAAATTACGAACAGTAATTCTAATATTGTAAAAAATTCTATGGGTTATCAGCTAACTTCTATTGCGAACCAGAAAATTGTAACAGAAGACAATGTGAGAGAATACAAATTAGAAATGCAGTATACCAACGATTTCAATCTGAATTGGGTTAAATTACAAGATGTAAAATCCAATGACGCTATAGAAATAATTTACGAAAATTGGGAAACATTTCCCAACGAAGTAAAGCTTCCAAAAAATGTTAAAATAATTATAAAAGGGTCAAAATCGAGCCAAATTTTAATTGAAAATACGAAATTTGACTTTTCCAGGATGGAAACACCTTATTCCGTTCCGGGCAGCTACAAGAAAATTGATATTAAATGATTAAAAAAATTAGCATTTTAATAGGCTTTTTGACGTTCGGATTGCAGTTTGGTCAACAAAATAAGGAACAGTTGCAAAAACAGAATGCAGATCTTAAAAAACAAATAGCTCAAATAAATTCAGATCTGGCAAAAACCAGAAATGAATCTAAATTATCTTTATCTTATCTTAATAATGTTAACCAAAAATTAGCACTTAGAGAAAAGGTTTATAACAATACTCAGAAAGAAAAAAGATTTATTGAAGACGAAATTTATCTTCGTCAGTTAGAAATAAACAGACAAAATAGAGAACTTGCCGTTTTAAGAAAAAACTATGCGCAGGTTTTGGTAAATGCCTATAAAAGTAAAGGAGTTCAGAATAAAGTTACTTTTATTTTGTCATCCAAAAGTTTGGGCGAAGCCTTAAGAAGGGTTCGTTACTTAAAAAAATATTCAGATTATCAAGATAAAAAAGCTGCAGAAATTACTACTGCTGCCCAAGATTTGAAAAAATCTGTCGAACTGAAGAAAAAATCTGCTACAGAAAAGGAAACATTATTGGTGAATCAGCAAAAAGATTTAACAACTATTAATGTGGAAAGACAGCAGAAAGAACAATTGGTAAACGATTTTAAGAAGAACGAAACCAAACTTACGGCAGAACTCAGACAAAAACAGGCTCAGTCTAAAGCTCTTGAAGGAAAAATAAGATCTATTATTGCAGAGGAAATAAGAATTGCCAAAGCTGAAGAAGAAAGCAGAAAAAAAGCTGAAGCTGAAAAAATTCGTTTGGCAAAACTTGCTGCAGAAAGAGAAAAGGCAAGAATAGATGCAGAAAATAAAGCAAGAGCTGAAGCTTTAGAAAAACAAAGAAAATTAGCCGAAGCTGAAGCTAAAAAAGCCGCAGATTTGGTTGCTAAAAGAGCAGAAAGCGAAGCTGCCGCAAAAGATGAAGCAAGAAAGTTAGCAGCCAAAAAAGCATCTGATGAAGCGGCATTGCGTGCCAAAGAAGCTAACGATAAACTTATTGCTGCCAAAGCCGCAGAATCGGATTTGGAAAAGAAAAAGGATGCTGAGAAAAAAGCTGCAGAAACAAAAGCAATGACCAATTTTGGAGTTTCATCTTCCGCAGGAAGTAATTTTGCTGCGAGTAAAGGGAGAATTTCGATGCCTGCATCAGGAACCATTACTCATAGATTCGGAAGACAGCAACACCCTGTATTCAAATCTATTTGGGAGGAGAATAATGGTATTAAAATAGCTGTAGCTAAAGGAACTTCTGCAAGAGCAGTTTTTCCGGGAACAGTTTCTCAGGTAATTCCTTCGGCAGATGGCACAAAAACCGTAATGATAAAGCATGGTGATTATTTCACCATCTATTCTAATCTTAGCAATAACACAGTTTCTAAAAACCAGCAGGTTTCAGCGGGAACTGTTGTAGGAACTGTTGCAGAAGATTTTGATGGAACATATACCTTAGATTTCCAGATATGGAACGGGAATAATGCAGTCGATCCATTAAATTGGGTTGCATATTAAAAATTTAAATTAACTTTGCAAAAATAAAAAAAATGAATTTTTTAACGATATTAACACCATTTGCACCGTGGCATTGGATTTTGGTAATACTTGTAATCTTATTGCTTTTCGGTGGAAAAAAAATTCCTGAACTAATGAAAGGTCTAGGATCTGGAATTAAAGAATTTAAAGATGCTGCTAGAGAAGATAAACCAGAAACGAAAACGGAAAACACATCTTCTAACAATACAACGAACAGCAACTAAAAACTCTTTGTTTTCATGAATTTTTCGGAAACTGCCTGGAAAGTCTTCAATCAATCTATTGAAGACTATCATGTATTAGATAACGTAGAAACAATACCATCAAACCCATTTTCTGAAGGAAGTTTGGAACGTATTTTGTATGCTAAGAATTGGATTGACACCGTGCAATGGCATTTAGAAGATATTATCAGAGATGAGAATATTAATCCGTTGGAAGCTTTGCAACTTAAAAGAGCAATAGATGCATCCAACCAAAAAAGAACAGATCTCGTAGAATTTATAGATGGTTGGTTTTTAGATCAATATAAAAATATAGATCCTAAAGCGGAAGCGAAAATTAATACTGAAACTCCTGCGTGGGCAGTAGACAGACTGTCTATTTTAGCTTTGAAAATTTTTCATATGGATTTAGAAGCGAATAGAGAATCTGCAACAGAGCAACATAGAATTGCATGTCAGGCGAAATTAGATGTTCTTCTTTCTCAGAAAAACGATTTATCTACTTCGATTGATCAGTTATTGAAAGATATAGAAAACGGTGATGTTAAGATGAAAGTATACAAACAGATGAAGATGTATAATGATGAAAGTCTTAACCCAATCCTTTACCAAAAGGAGAAAAAATGAAAAGACTTTGTATTCTCGGAATAGTATATATTTTTATGACTTCCTGTGCTACAGAAAAGCTGAATCTTTCCCCAATTTCCAGTAATGTATCATCTGGTGGAGATTCGGACACAAGCAAGGGAATCACGATTAATATTTCCGAAAATATAAATGCTTCAGAAATTACCAATCTTATTTCTTCATTTCCGAAGTTTTCCAATTCAGCTTTAAACGATGAAATTGTAAGTTTAAAGTATACTCTTCAGAATTATCTTTATGCAATTGAAGCTGGAAATATCAGCGGAAAAAGCAAAACCTTAAAGAGCATGGAGAAATCTTACAAAAACATCCAAAAGCTTCGCAAGTACCTTAAAAAGGATGATGATGAAGTTCTTAACAGATATTTGGTAAGAATAAAAACCAATATTTCTGTCATGGAAAATGCTGTAAATACCAAAAAATAAACAAATTATAATTATTCAATGATTAAAATTCAGGCGGAAGCTAACGTTCCTACAGAACATGGTACTTTCCGAATGATCGCTTTTTCGGATAACGAAAACGACTGGATGCCTCACATGGCAATAATTGCTGAAAATACCGACTTTTCAAAACCCGTCAATGTACGTTTTCATTCTGAATGCATTACGGGAGAGGTTTTTCACTCTAAAAAATGTGAATGTGGGCAACAGCTGGATGCGGCAATGAAATTTATGCATGAGAATGGAGGTATAATCGTATATCTCCGACAGGAAGGCAGAAATATAGGAATTATCAATAAACTCAAAGCATATTCGCTTCAGGAAAAAGGATTTGATACTGTACAGGCAAACCTCCAGCTTGGACTTCCTGCAGATGACAGGAATTTTTCTGTAGCCATAGAGATTTTGAACCAACTTAATATTACAGATATCAATCTTCTCACCAATAATCCTGAAAAGGTAAAATTTGTTGAGCAGAGTAATGTTCATCTCAATTCAAGAATTCCTTTACAAATTCCTGCTAATGAAATAAGTAAAGGTTATCTTAAAACCAAAAAAGATTTCTTCGGTCATTTTTTAGATGAATGAGAACAAATCAAAATAAAAAAACAAAAGCTCCGAATTACAGTAGTAGTTCGGAGCTTTCT
Organism: Chryseobacterium sp. RR2-3-20; assembly: GCF_017808115.1. Classification (NCBI taxonomy): domain Bacteria; kingdom Pseudomonadati; phylum Bacteroidota; class Flavobacteriia; order Flavobacteriales; family Weeksellaceae; genus Chryseobacterium; species Chryseobacterium sp. RR2-3-20. The sequence goes on from NZ_JADQBD010000035.1 coordinate 16,873, forward strand.
ATTATAAAAATTTGAAAAGATTCTTATTTATTTTATAATTTGTCGTTAATATTAAAATATTTAATAACAGCATTATAATCACTATAATCTACAGGCGTAGATGTTTTACCTGCAACTCCAGGAACTAAAACTATTCTGAATGTTTGATTTACTAAAAATTGCGATTTTTCATCATTAGTCATCTGTGTAGACTGGTTGAAATTAGCTTCTGTTCTTATTTGAACATCTGTTGTAGTAAAATCGAAGTTATAATCTAACTGTCTGTCTGCAGGGAAAGATAAGTTATCGTCTAAGTAAAATGTTTTTGGAATTTGTTGCCAAATTGCGCCACTACCTGTTCCAACATTTCTATAAACTAAAACCACAGTAGTATTGGAAATACTTAGGGGTTGTGTTAATTTGTACCCCCCACCAGAAGTGAATGTACCTGTTACATCTTTTACTTGTGCATGTGCTGTATTATCTACAACAGTAGTATCATCTCTATTATCACAACTTATAACAGTTACAGTTAATAAAGATATCGCCAATATGGAAAATAGTTTTTTCATTTTAAAAAGTTTAATTGTATAATCGAAATCAAAACATATACCAAAAATTATAAAAAGTTTAGTTTCATCATTTTTTTAGTTGTATTTTTGTTTACGTTCGAAACCTTATGAATAAATTATTATTTAACACCCTTTTCTTTGTTATTATTTTCGGCTCAAATGTAGCGGCACAATATCAGCCTAAGAATATTTCCAAAGCAGATTTAAAAAAAGCTGAGGAATGGGTAAGTAAAACCTATGACAACCTTTCTCAGGATGAAAAATTGGGGCAGCTTTTTATTGTTGCACTTTATACTAATAAAGACGAAAATCACATCAGCCAGATTAGAAATATTGTTGTAAACGACAAAATTGGAGGATTGATTTTAATGCAGGACGATGCCGCGAGAGAAATATCGCTCGTTAATGAGTTTCAGCAGAAATCTAAAATTCCTTTAATGATCGGGATGGATGCAGAATGGGGAGTATACCAGAGAATTGCAAAAGCACACAAATTCCCTTGGGCAATGACTTTGGGAGCTATCCAAGACAAGGAATTAATTTATGAAATGTCGTCTAAAATTGCCGAAGACTGCAAAAGAATGGGAATTAATTGGGATTTTGCTCCCGTTGTGGATGTAAATACCAATCCGAACAATCCCATTATCGGAAACAGAAGTTTTGGATCTGACGTTTCGAATGTTACCAAATCAGCATTATCTTATGCAAACGGTTTACAGGATCATCAAATACTTGCGGCAATAAAGCATTTTCCTGGACATGGAGATACCAATACCGATTCTCATTTAGATCTTCCAGTAGTTTCGCACCACCTAGACAGACTGAATTCGGTTGAACTTGCTCCTTTCAAATCTTTAATGAATAAAGGTATTGGCGGTGTAATGGTTGCCCATTTGTATGTACCAAGTTTGGAATCTGAAAAAGGAATTCCGGCTTCAATATCTAAAAATATTATCACCGGATTATTAAAAGAAAAATTAAATTATCAAGGTCTTATCATCACAGATGCTCTTAATATGGGAGCTGTTGCCAATAAATATAAGCCCGGAGAATTAGATGCTCTGGCTTTTAAAGCTGGAAACGACATTATGCTTTTTTCGCAAGGTGTTTCCGAAGGTAAAAGATTAATCCAGAAGGCAATTGATAATGGAGAAATTTCTCAGCTGAGAGTAGAAGAAAGTGTTAAAAAAATACTTCTTACAAAATATTTTTTAGGACTTCATCAATATACTCCAAGAAATCCTGAGAACATCGATTACGATCTCAATAATGATTCGCATAAAAAAATTGTTCAGAATCTTTATTCTAATGCTCTTACATTATTGAAAGATGAAAAAAAACTTCTTCCCCTAAAATCTGAAAAAACGTACTATTATGTCCCTTTAGAAGAAGCACCATACCAGAATTTTGCAGAACGGGTAAATATAAACTCTAACGTTATTTTGAAAAAAGCTTCAGAAATATCTTCTATTCCTGTAAATTCTACAGTGATTATAGGGTTTCACAAAGATAATTCTACAGCTTATAAGCCTTATAAAATTTCTGCAGAGTCTAAAAAAATATTGGCTGAATTAGCAAAAAAACATCAGGTTATTCTAAACGTTTTCGGAAGCCCATACGCATTGAAAGATGTTGATATTTCTAAAGTTTCTACAGTTTTGGTTGCTTATGAAAACAACGAAGATTCTATGAATACTACTGCTGAAGCACTGAACGGTAAAACCAAAATATCGGGAAGACTGCCTGTTTTAGTAAATGATGAATTGAAAGCCGGAATGGGAACAGATTTAAAATCCTGTTCAAAATAAATAATATAAAAATATGAAAATAGGAATACTTTGCTACCCAACTTACGGCGGAAGCGGAATTGTAGCTACAGAACTTGGGATGTCTCTTGCCAATAAAGGGTATGAAGTACATTTTATTAGTTCTGCACTTCCTGCAAGATTAGATATAACCAATCCCAATATTTTTTTTCATAAGGTAAATGTACAGACTTATCCTCTTTTCCAATATCAACCTTACGATATTGCATTAAGCTCCATGATTTACCGGGTGGTTAATCTCTACAAGCTCGATCTTCTTCATGCACATTATGCAATTCCTTATGCGTATGCTGCTTTTACGGCAAAACAAATGCTGAAAGAAGACGGCAATGATATTCCTTTGGTCACTACTCTCCACGGAACCGATATTACCTTGGTTGGGCAACATCCAAGCTACAAACATGCGGTAGAATTCTCCATCAACCAATCGGATGCGATTACTTCTGTTTCTGAAAGTCTTAAAAAAGACACCTTACAGTTTTTCAATATTAAAAAAGAAATTCAGGTGATTACCAATTTTATTGATAATTCTGAGTTTGATGAATGCAATGATTGCCAAAGAACTCAGTTTGCCAATCCCGACGAAAAGATTCTCATCCACGTTTCAAACCTCAGACCTGTAAAAAGGGTTGAAGAAGTATTGCAGATTTTCAAAAATGTAGAAAGAAAAGTAAAATCTAAGCTCATTATTATTGGGGAGGGACCAGAAATGGAAAAAGTGAACCAGTTTTTGGAAGAAAACCCACATCTGATTTCAAAAATAAGACTTTTAGGAAAAGTGAATGATCTTTATAGAATTTTACAGCTTTCTGATGTATTTTTACTGCCTTCTGAACAGGAAAGTTTCGGTTTGGCGGCTTTGGAAGCAATGGCTGCGTATACTCCGGTAATAAGTTCCAACGCAGGAGGAATTCCGGAAGTGAATATTCAGGGAGAAACCGGTTATCTTGCAGAAATTGGAAATGTAGAAGCAATGAGCAATTACTGCATTAAATTATTAAGTAATGAAGAGCTTTTAGCTCAAATGAAAATTAATGCTAAAGAGCAGGCTGTAAAATTCGACCTTAAAAATATTCTTCCTGTTTACGAGCAAATGTATAAAACAACCATTGAAAGGTTTAAAGAAGAACTAACTTCGTCATAAATCTATGATCTATTAATAAAGATATTTTTATAAATAACAAACCCATCAATAATTTGATGGGTTTGTTATTATTTTTTAGGTAAAAAAATCTCTGCGAGCATACAGCGTGCACTTCCTCCGCCATTTACTTCAATTGTATGGAGATCCGAATAGATAATTTCACAATATTTTTCAATATTTTCAATCTGATTTTTATCTAAAGATTGGTATGCAGTCTGGCTCATTACCAAAAACTTTTCACCCTCATTATTTTGTAACTGAAGCATATTTCCGGCAAACTGTTGCATTTGCTCTTCGGTAATTTCTATAATTTCTTTTCCCGAATTTTTAATGGTTTCAATCACTTTGCTTCTTTCCAGTTCATCGTCAATACAATCTAAGCAGATGACTACAAAGCGGTCTGCAACGCACATCATTACATTGGTATGGTAAATTGGCAGTCTTTCGTCTCCAACCGTCTGAAAAGAATGGAAAACGATGGGCTGGAACCCGTATTTTTCGCAAAATTCTCTGAAAATATGTTCGTCTAATCTTAAAGAAACAGATCCGTAAGCAATTTTATGATCATGATCGAAAATCATGCTTCCTGTTCCTTCCAAAAAATGACCCTGAGTTTCAGGAAAAGACCAATCATCTATTTCTGAAACTTCAAAACCTTGGTTTTTAATGGTTTCTATGATATCTTCTCTTCTTTCCACTCTTCGGTTGGATGCAAACATTGGGTAAAGAACTACTTTTCCGTCTTTATGAAAACTTACCCAGTTATTAGGGAAAATAGAGTCTGGAGTATGAGGATCTAAAGTATCTTTAATGCTGATAACATTAATACCTTTACTTTTCAGTTTTTCAGCAAAAACTTTAAATTCAGCTAAAGCTTTAGACTGTATATCTGCTCCTTTTTGTTCAATCTGAAAATAATTATTCTCTGCCGTTTCTGCATTATATCCGAATGCAATAGGCTCTATCATTAATACCGTATCTGTTGTCTGCATATTTTATTTTTTTTGAATTTTGCTGAACTTCCGTAACAAATTTTTGCTTTAAAATTTATAATTCAGTTACTAAACTCTATTATTCTCTAACCAATGGCATGGTAGAACAACGAAGGAGTCCGCCCATTTTAGAAATTTCTCGGTAAGGAATTTCTTCCACAGTGATTCCCCATTCGTTTCTAAAATGATTATTCATTCTTGTAAAAGTTTTATCTGAGACGATAACTTCCGGCGAAATAGAGAAAATATTAGGAAACATTTCAAACATTTCTTCGTCTGTAACGTGGAAGCAGTTTTCTTCTCCGAAAATATCAATAATTAAATTATAATCGCTTTCATCTACAAATCCGTTCTTATAAATAATGCATTTGTCTTTCCCAACCGGATTAAAAGTACAGTCTAAATGTAAAATTCCCTGATATGGCTCTTTGTCATTTTTTTTCAGCTCCAGATCAATAATTCTCTTTTTCGGAAAATATTCTTTAAGAATTTCAATTGCATATTCGTTGGTACGTGCTGTTTTATAGCTTCTGTAATCTTCACTAAAGCATGTTCCTATGAAAAGAAAATCGTTCCAAACAATTACATCGCCTCCTTCAATATGAGCAGTTTCCGGTAGGTTGATAATTTTTCTCCATTCTACCTTTTCAAAAACTTTTTTGTATGCATCCTGCTCATCGGCTCTGTCTGTAATTACATTAGAAATAATCATTTTGTCGTCTATAACGAACGCGACATCTCTTGCAAAAACCTGGTTGTAATCTTCAATAATATCGGGACGGAAAACCTGTACATCGTATTTCTTAAGAACGGCTTCAAAAGCATTCATTTCGCTAATGATATCCTGTTCTTTAGGGTAAATATTGTGCTGTATAGTATGATAAGATTTGGCATCGTAACTTTCTTCCAGAGTAGGAACCGATCCCATAGAACTTGGCTGTCCCAGTACAACAGATTTTAATCTTCCTGTTTCGTTTTTAATATTTAATTTCATAAATAATGAGAATTAAGCAAATATAAACAAACGAAGGCTAAAGGAAAAGTTTTTTGCTTTACGGAAATCAGAAGAAAATTTCAGGAATTTTGAAATTGGAAGAAATGCAATTTAAATCATCTGAAGTTTAAATAAAATTCAGATAGAATTATTAAGATTGATGTTTTTTGTGAGGATAAAATCTTCCGATTTTATTTGCGGAATTTTTATTCTCTGTCAAAACGGGCAAGTTTTTTATCAATCCAAATCGTTGCAAAAGGGCAAAATGCAGCAATAATAGTAAAAACAGTATCTTCATCATCCCACTGATATATTTTTCTCATCGAAGAAAGAAAAAGCAGATACATAGAGAAGAAAAGACCGTGCAAATTTCCGATTACAATAATGTATATTGTAGGTAATATACTTTCTTTGTCGGTACGAATCCAGATCATGGCTGTAAAAAGAAAAAACCAGGAAACGGCTTCTGCAAGACAGATTCGCTTAAACCATCTTATCATCTGTTCCTGAGAATATTTTGAAAAAAACTGTTCTATAAAATTCATTATTAACTAACTTTAAAAGTTATTGTTTGGGCATCTGCATTTAATCTCTATAAAAATTGCTTCCGTCTAGATAATCGAAAACTTCCGGCGGCAACATTGGTCTAACATTCTTTCCGTCTTTAATCATATTTCTTATTTCTGTGGCAGAAAGCTCAATGATGGGAGCATGTATTACAGAAATATTATCGTGTTGGATGTTAGAAGTTTCTTTTGCCTGATTTGTGTCTATTCTTGGGTAAACAATTATATGATGATTTTCTATGAGAAGATCAGCATTTTTCCATTTGTGAAGAGAGTTTAAATTATCTTCACCCATAATAAGGCTGAAAGAATAGTTTGGATATTTTTCTTTTAAATAAGTAAGAGTATCTATGGTATAGCTGGGTGTGGGAAGTCCGAATTCTACATTAGAAGCTCGCATAGAAGGATAATTTTTTATTGCAAGTTCTACCATTTCTAGTCTGTTGTTATCTTTTAAAAGAGTTTTTTTCTCTTTGAAAGGATTTTGGGGACTCACTACAAACCAGAGCTCATTCATGTCCGAATTTTCCAGAATATAGTTTGCCAAAATTAAATGCCCAATATGTATAGGATTAAAAGAACCGAAAAATAAGCCGATTTTTTTCATTTTTAGAACTTTGAAATTATTGTAGCTTCTGGTTTTAAATTAATTATTTTGAATTTAGAATTGAACTTTCAAATCAGTTTTAAGTTTAAAACGGAACTTTCCGTATAATTTACCTTAATCTCTGAATTTTACGTCTTTTATATTCAGGCAGTGGGTAACATTTCCTTTCCAATGATTTTCTTCGAGAGTAAAGGCGATATCGAAAGATTTACTTCTGAAATCATCAGCAAACTGTCCCAATTTAAAGCCAATACATTCAATATTTCTACCGGTAGATTCTTGTTTGATGTAAAATTTAAGGTGATTATTATCTTTTCCCATCGTTTTTACATACCCTGAAATTTTTTGGTTTTTCAAAACAAGATTAGGCTTCATATTGTGAGGTCCAAAAGGGGCAAGCTTTCGGTGAAAATTAATAAAATCACGGTTAATTTCATCAATATGAACCTCAGAATCTATCGTAATAGAAGGTTCTTTCTGATGTTCCTGAATTTTTTCGGCAACTATTTTTTCAAATTTAATTTTGAATTCCTCAAACTTGCTTTTTTCCATAGAAAGTCCTGCAGCTGCATGATGACCGCCGAATTTCAGGAAATATTCCGAACACATATCCAATGCTTCATGTACATCAAAATCGGATACAGACCGAGCCGAAGCCACCATTTCACCATTATTACCGTCTGTAAAAACCAAAGTAGGTTTATAATACGTTTCGGTAAGCCTTGAAGCAACAATTCCTATAACGCCTTTATTCCATTCCGGATGATAAACGATGGTAGAAAATTTGGTTTCCTGCTGAGATTCTATAATTTGGTTGAGTGCCGAAAGAGTAGAATTCATGTCCAGCTCTCGCCTTTCATCATTCAGATTCATGATATCGCTTACAATTTGATGGGCATGTTTCAGATTATCCGAAACCATGAGTTCAACAGCAGCTTTACCATGTGAAATTCTTCCTGCAGCATTAATTTTTGGAGCGATTTCAAAAACAATATTAGATATTTCGAAATGAGATAATTTATCTTCAGGAATTAAAAGTCTAAGCCCCATATTTCGGGTTTTTCTCAGAGTTTTAAGTCCCATTTTTGCCAAAACTCTGTTTTCGCCCGTCATAGAAACGATATCTGCTGCGATAGAGATAGCCAGAAGATCTGTAAGCTCAAAAAGTTCTGCTTCTGGAATTTTGTAAATTGTATTAAGTCCTTGGCAAAGCTTAAAACCAACACCACAACCCGAAAGTTCTTTAAAAGGGTATCTGCAATCGCTTCTTTTAGGATCGAGAACTGCTGTAGCATTCGGAATTTCTTCTCCCGGCAAATGGTGGTCGCAGATAATAAATTCAATATCCTTGCTTTTGGCATAATTAATCATGTCGATTGCTTTTATACCGCAATCTAAAGCAACAATAAGGGTGAAACCGTTTTCTTTGGCGAAATCTATTCCTTCGGTGGAAATACCGTAACCTTCGGAATTTCTGTCGGGAATATAAAAATCTAAATATTTTTTCTGAACAATTTTACTCAAATAAAGATACATTAAGGCAACAGCAGTGGTTCCGTCTACATCGTAATCTCCATATACCAATATTTTTTCTCCGTTTTCGATAGCTGTAGCAATGCGTTCTACCGCTTTTTGCATGTCTGCCATTAAAAAAGGACTGTGGATATCGGTCATATTGGGTTTGAAAAATTCTCTTGCCTTCCGATAATTGTCAATTCCTCTGAGAACTAGTAGTTTGGATTCAAATGTTCCAAAACCAAGTGACGAACTTAATCCATCCACAATTTCTTCATCGGGTTCGGGCTTGTAAATCCATTTTTGACTCATTTCACAAAAATAGGGAATTAAAATTTAAAAGTACAGTTTATTGCTTACGTTAAATGTTAAAAAAAACCGTTCAGAAATTGAACGGTTTTAAATAGTTAAGAATACATTTTTTCTCTTAATTCTTTTACCTTTTTATCGGCTAGATATTCATCGTAAGTCATTTCTCTATCGATAATTCCTTTTGGAGTCAGTTCGATAATTCTGTTACAGACTGTGGAAAGCATTTCGTGGTCATGAGAAGCCAATAAAATATTTCCTTTGAAGTTAGACAAAGAGTTGTTCAAGGTAGTAATGCTTTCAAGGTCTAAGTGGTTTGTAGGTTCATCTAGTAAAAGAACATTGGCTTTCTGAAGCATCATTCTACTGAACATACATCTCATTTTTTCTCCTCCCGAAAGCACTTTACAAGATTTTAAAGCCTCATCTCCAGAGAAAAGCATTCTTCCCAAAAATCCTCTTACGAATTCTTCGTGACGCTCTTCATCATTTTTCGTGAATTGTCTTAGCCAATCTACCAAGCTTAAATCTTCCTGAAAGAAGTTGGTGTTATCCAAAGGCATGTGAGACTGGTTGGTGGTAACTCCCCAAGCAATGCTTCCTTTATCGGCTTCGGTATTTCCAGCTAAAATTTCGAAAAATTCGGTAATTGCTAATGAGTTTTTAGATAAAACAGCAACTTTATCGCCTTTTTTAAGATTTAAGTCGATGTTTGAAAACAATAATTCTCCATCTTTTGTTTTTTCTAAACCTTTAACATCTAAAATTTGGTCACCTGCTTCTCTTTCCATTTCAAAAATAATGGCAGGATATCTTCTTGAAGAAGGCTTAATATCGTCGATGTTTAATTTGTCGATCATTTTTTTTCTTGCCGTTGCCTGTTTAGCTTTTGCAACGTTAGAACTGAATCGTGCAATAAAATCCTGAAGCTCTTTCTTTTTCTCTTCTGCTTTTTTATTAGCCTGAGCTCTTTGTCTTGTTGCTAATTGCGAAGCCTGATACCAGAAAGAATAGTTACCTGTATAAAGATTCAGTTTAGCATAATCTAAGTCGCCGATGTGTGTACAAACCGTATCTAGGAAGTGACGGTCGTGAGATACAACGATTACGGTATTTTCATAATCTGCTAAGAAATCTTCTAACCAAGAAATTGTATCAATATCCAAGTCGTTCGTAGGCTCATCAAGAATAAGTACATCCGGATTTCCGAAAAGTGCCTGAGCAAGTAGAACTTTCACTTTGTCTTTGTTTTCAAGTTCGCTCATTAATTGCCAGTGCATATCGTCTGTAATACCAACGTTAGAAAGCATGGTTTGCGCATCAGATTCTGCAGTCCATCCTCCCATTTCATCGTATATTACACCAAGTTCACCTGCTTTAATCCCGTCTTCATCAGAAAAATCTTCTTTCGCATAAAGCGCATCCATTTCTTCTTTTATCTCGAATAATTTCTTGTTACCTCTCAAAACCGCTTCAAGCACCGTATATTGGTCATAAGCAAAGTGATCCTGCTCTAAAACCGACATTCTTTTTCCTGGTTCCAGCGAAACATGTCCAGTGGTTGGATCTTGCTTTCCGGTTAATATTTTAAGGAATGTAGACTTTCCTGCCCCATTTGCTCCGATAATTCCGTAGCAGTTTCCTTTCGTAAACATAATGTTTACCTCGTCAAAAAGAACTCTTTTCCCGAATTGTAAAGATAAGTTAGATACTGTTAACATATAGTTTTGTAAATTTGGCGCAAAATTACGAAAAGAAATTGGGTAATTTATAATATTGTAATAGTCAAGTTTTTATACGAAAGCAAAATTTGTATATTTAACTTATAAAATTAGAAATAATGAAGATTGAAAAAACCGTAAGAATACTTAATAAAAGAGCCCGATTTGAGTATGAAATTTTAGAAGAAATAGAGGCAGGTATGGTCTTGACGGGTACAGAAATAAAATCTTTACGTTCTTCCAAGGCTTCTATTACAGAATCGTTCTGTCAGTTTATTGATGGGGAATTGTACATTATAAATATGATGATTGATGAGTATAAATTAGGTACTTTTTACAACCACAAAACAAAAAGGGAACGAAAGTTGCTGTTGCACAAAAAGGAATTGGCAAAATTCGAAAAAAAGCTGAAAGATGCAGGGAATACGATTGTTCCTTTAAAGCTTTATATTAATGATAACGGTAAGGCTAAAATATTGATAGCCTTAGCAAGAGGAAAAAAACTCTTCGATAAAAGGGAAGCCATTAAAGATAGAGAAAATAAAAGAAACCTCAGTAGAATATTAAAGAAAAGTTAAAAATCATCTTGAAAACTTTGTTTATAAAGAAAAATTATATTTATTTTGCAATATCAATTATTTAATCATTTAATTCTATGAAAAATCTAAAATTAGGAATTTCAGCATTGGCGCTTACTGTCGCTTCTACTGTGTTCGCTCAGACTACCAACAATCCGTGGATGATCGGAGTTGGTGCTCACGCGGAAAATCACCTTGCACAGGGAAGTAATTTCAGTAATACATTCTCTGCTACAAATTTGACGAAGACTATGTTCAATACGAGCAACTTCTCAATCACTCCACCATTGTCTAAATTAACTGTTGCCAGAAATATTGGTAAAGGTTTTGTAATTGACTGGCAGACTACTGTTGGTAATGTTGAAAACAAGAGATTCAACATGGGGAAAGAATTTTTCCTACAAACAGGTCTTGGTTTACAGGTGAAAGCTGCAGGTATTCTTTGGAACGAAGAATCTTGGTTTGACCCTTACTTAAGAGTTGGTGCTAACTATTTAAGACATGATCATACTTCTCTTTCTTTCCCAAGAACTGATGCTAATGGTGTTTATGTTTTAAATGGAGAGAACGGAAATGAAATGGGTAAAGCAAACTTCTTTAGCGTTGCTACTGGTGCTGGTCTTAACCTTTGGCTAACTAAAAACTTCGGTTTAGGTGTACAAGGTGATTACGTATCAACTCCAGGAGACAAATCTAATGTTGCTAACTTCTGGCAAGCTTCTGCTTCTTTGAACTTTAGATTCGGGAACAGAGATAGAGATAAAGATGGTATCTTAGACAAAGACGATTTGTGTCCAGATACTCCAGGTTTACCAGAATTCCAAGGATGTCCTGATACAGATGGGGATGGAGTTCCAGATAAAGACGATCAATGTCCAGAAGTTCCTGGTCCAGTTGAAAACAATGGTTGTCCTTGGCCAGATACAGATGGTGACGGTGTAATCGACAAAGATGATGCTTGTCCTACAGTAGCAGGTCCTGCTGAAAACAACGGTTGTCCTTGGCCAGATACAGATGGTGATGGTATCTTAGACAAAGATGATGCATGTCCTACAGTTCCAGGTGTTCCTGAATTCAACGGATGTCCTCCTCCACCCAAACCAAAACCAGTTGCTGTTGCAGTTACTGAAGAATTCAAAGATTTATTGTTTGATTTCAACAAAGCTACAATCAAAAAAGAATCTAGTGGTAAATTAGATACAGCTGCTAAAATCATTAAAGAAGCTCCAGCTGAAAACTTTGTAGTCATCGGTATGACTGATGCTAAAGGTTCTGTTGCTTACAACTTGAACTTATCTAGACAAAGAGCTGCTGCTGTAGTTGCTGCTTTAGAAGCCAGAGGTGTAAATCCTTCAACACTTAAGTCTATCGGTATCGGATCTCAAGAAGCTACTGTACCTGCAACTGCAAGTGATGCTGCAAGACAAAAAGACAGAAAAGTTATCGTAAGAGCTATCTCAGGATCTGAGTGGGAAACTTACAAAAAATCTGACTTGCCTGCTACTCCTAAAAAGAAAGCTGCTACTAAAAAAGCAACTTCTAAAAAAAGAAAATAATTAAATTTTCTAAATAATTAATACCTCTGGTCTTCCAGAGGTATTTTTTTTGTTGTTGATTTTAAGTAATTTTGTGAAAATTTTAAAAACAAATGGGAAGAGCGTTTGAATATAGAAAAGCCTCTAAAATGGCTCGTTGGGATAAGATGGCTAAAACTTTTTCTAAAATAGGAAAAGATATTGCATTGGCTGTAAAAGCAGGTGGTCCTGATCCGGAATCTAATCCGGCGTTAAGAAGATGCATACAAAATGCAAAAGGGGCAAATATGCCGAAAGATAACGTAGAAAGAGCCATTAAAAAAGCTAGTGGTGCCGATGCCGAGAATTATGAAGAAATTACCTATGAAGGTTATGGACAAGGAGGTGTTGCATTTTTTGTGGAATGTACAACCAACAATACAACCAGAACAGTTGCTAATGTAAGAGCTGTTTTCAATAAGTTTGATGGCAATCTTGGCAAGAACGGAGAGCTTGCATTCATTTTCGATAGAAAAGGTATTTTTACAATCGACTTATCCAAAATCACTATGGATTGGGACGATTTTGAAATGGAAATGATTGATGGTGGCGCTGAAGATGTTGAAAAAGATGATGAAGAAGAAGTAATGGTTACTACAGCTTTCGAAGATTTTGGTTCGCTTTCTCATAAATTGGACGAATTGGGTATCGAAGCTAAAAGTGCAGAGCTGCAAAGAATTCCAAACAATACAAAAGAGGTTTCTGAAGAGCAGTTTAAGGCAAATATGAAAATGCTGGAGCGTTTTGAAGAAGACGATGATGTACAAAACGTATATCACAATATGGAAATTACAGATGAGCATTTAGAATCTCTGTAAAAAATAATATTACATTCATATACAATTAATCTTCAATTGTTTTCTTTGCAAAAGAATCAATTGTGCAATCGCCATATTTGGTAACAGAAAATACTGATTGATGGCGACCACATTTGGTTTGAAAGATAAATAACTGCAAATGAAACGAGATGTTGAATTGGTTGTAATTTCGGATGTCCACTTAGGAACTTATGGATGTAAGGCTAAAGAACTTTTGCGGTATCTCAATTCTATTCAACCGAAAACACTGGTTTTAAATGGTGATATTATAGATATTTGGCAGTTCAAAAAGTCTTACTTCCCTAAGCCTCATCTAAAGATTATTAAAAAAATAATCTCTTTAGCTACTAAAAGTACCGATGTTTACTACATAACTGGTAATCATGATGAATTTTTCAGAAAATTTACAGATTTTGAGCTTGGAAAACTTAAAGTCTGCAATAAATTGTGTCTGACTGTAAATACCAAAAAAGCCTGGATATTTCACGGCGATGTTTTCGATGCTTCCGTTCAGCATTCTAAGTGGATTGCAAAACTGGGAGGTAAAGGATATGATCTTCTTATTATCATCAACAATTTGGTGAATTGGTTTCTTGATAAATTAGGCAAAGAAAAATATTCTTTTTCAAAGAAAATTAAAAACAACGTAAAAAAAGCAGTAAAATATATAGGTGATTTCGAGCTCACTGCTTCAGAACTTGCTATTGATAATAATTACGATTATGTAATCTGCGGACATATCCATCAGCCTCAGATACGTGAAGTTGCTAATAAAAAAGGTTCTTGTACTTATCTCAATTCAGGAGACTGGATAGAAAATCTTTCAGCTTTGGAATTTCATAATAACGAATGGAAAATTTTCTATTATGAAGATCATAAACACATGCTGAAAGAAGATGATTCTGAGGAAATCCGAGAAATCAACAATAATGATTTAATGAAAATAGTAACCCAGTTTACATAAGATGAAAGTTTTGTATGCTTTTCAGGGAACGGGGAACGGACATGTGGCAAGAGCACAGGAAATTATCCCTATTCTTAAAAAATATGCATCAGTAGATACATTAATAAGCGGACATCAGTCGCAGTTGAAAGCAGATTTTCCCATAGATTTTTCTCACAGAGGCATTTCGTTGCTTTATAATAAAACAGGCGGTATTTCCTACAAAAAAATTCTTTTCCAAAATAATTATCTTCAAGCATTCAAAACAATAAAAAACATCAATCTCAGTCAGTATGATTTAATCATCAACGATTATGAACCCCTCACAGGATGGGCTTCTAAACTGAGAAATTTGAATATGATTGAATTGAGTCACCAAGCTTCAATGAGTTTTGAAGAAACTCCCAAACCTCTAAAAAAGGATTTTTTCGGAGAACTGATTCTTGAATATTATGTTCCAAGTGAACGAAAAATAGGTTTTCATTTTGAAAACTATCATCCTCAAATAAAAAAACCGGTAATACGAGATAAAATCAGGAATTTGAATCCACAACAAAAAGGATTTTATTTGGTGTATTTGCCTAGTTTTTCAGATGAGAATATTTTTAAAGTACTCAGTGAAATTCCAGTAGAATGGAAAGTTTTTTCGAAAAATAGATTGTCTTACGAAAGAAATAAAAATATAGAATTTTTCCCAGTTGATGAAGTAAAATATCTAAAAAATTTCGAGAACTGCGATGGTATTTTGTGCAACGCAGGTTTCGAAACTCCTGCTGAAGCATTATTTATGGATAAAAAATTATTTGTAATTCCTATTCATAACCAATATGAACAAGAATGCAATGCGGCAGCGTTAGATTTGATGGGAGTGTCGAATTCGAAAATTTTATGTAAAAATGAAATTGAAATATGGCTGAATTCTCAACTTCATTTTAAAGTAGATTATCCTGATGATATTGAAAATATTCTTCTGAAAGATGTTTTAGTTCTGTAAAAAAACATCTTCTACGTCGTTCATTCTTCTCATTACGGCTCTTGCGTAAGAACAGTGTGGATAGACTTTCCAATTGTTTTCTCTTGAAAATTTAATAGCCTCTTCTACTAAAAATTTCCCCATTCCCCGACCTTCAAATTCTGGATGTACTAAGACAAAGGAGATAATTAGCTTATGCTGATCAGGGAAAATAGTGTACGTTAATCTCCCAACTTCTTTTATTTCATTGCTTAGCGTGATAACTCCGCCATTTCCGGATTTGTTATTTTCGAATTTCATAACTTGTCAATTTGTAATTTCTTTATAAAATACAAAAATTGAACCGCAGAAATTTTCATAAAGATTATTTCAGACCAATACTGTCCTAAATAAAAATTATTAAAAATAGAAACAGCCTAAATACCTATTTTACATTTAGCTTTACATTTAATTTCAAAAAAGAACCCCTTGAT